>JBDTRV010000064.1:0-9329 GCA_039931475.1 Burkholderiales bacterium
GCCGCCCCAAGCAAGCTCGCGCCCCCTGGGGGGGCAGCGCAGTACACGCAGTGACCAGTGTGGGGGCCACATGAGCAAGCGCTTTTCCATGAAGTCGGTGACCAACGAGGCCAAGCTGCTGCTCGTGGGCATTCCGGTTTTCCTGTGGACCATCATCCCGATCTATCACATGTTCCTGTTTGCCCTGTCGCCGCGCGACACGGCGACCTCGGGCAAGCTCTGGCCGGACCACCCGACCCTGCAGAACTTCGCGATCGTGCTCGAGAAGAAGCACTTCTATCTGAATCACTTCTGGGTCCAGATGTGGAACTCGCTGGTGATCGCGGTTTCGGTCGGTGTGTTGACCCTGCTCATCGCCACTTGCGCGGCGTTCGCGATCAGCCGGCTCAAGGTCAGGGGCGGCCGCACCGTGCTCAACCTGGCGCTGTTCACCTACTTCATCCCGGCCGCGTTTCTCGCGGTGCCGATGTACAAGACGATGGGCAACTATGGCCTGCTCAACAACCAGTGGTCGCTGATTCTTGCCATGGTCACGATTGCGTCGCCCTACTGCATCTGGGTCTTGAAACAGGCGTCCGACAAACTGCCCTACGAACTCGACGAGGCCGCGCGCATGGATGGCGCGTCACCGCTGCAATTGTTTCGGCTCGTCTATCTGCCGCTCATGGTGCCGTCGATGGTCGCGGTCGGCACCTATGCGCTGCTGCTCGCGTGGAACGAATACCTGTATGCGTTCCTGCTCCTGTCCAAGGACGACAACATCACCCTGGCGGTGGCGCTGGGCAGTTTTCTTTCGGCCGACGATTCGCCCTGGGAGCTGTTGATGGCAACCGGCCTGATCTATGCGTTGCCGCCAGCGGCAATCTACTACGCGTTCAAGCGCTACATGGTCGGCGGGCTTACCGCGGGCGCGGTCAAGAGCTGAACCGCAGAAAAGGCAACATGGCAACCGTTACCTTCAGAAACGTCGAAAAGGCGTTCGGCAAGACCAAGATCATCCACGGCATCAGCTTCGACATTGCCGATGGCGAGTTCGTGGTGCTGGTCGGCCCGTCAGGCTGCGGCAAGTCGACCTTGCTGCGGATGCTCGCGGGCCTTGAAGAGATCACCGGCGGGGAGATCGCGATCGACGACAAGGTCGTGAACGACCTCGACTCGAAGGACCGCGACATCGCGATGGTGTTCCAGAGCTACGCGCTGTACCCGCACATGACGGTGGGCGAGAACATGGCGTTCAGCCTCAAGCTGCGCAACGCCGAAGCGGCCCTGACCAAGCAGCGGGTGGACAACGCCGCCCGCATCCTGAACCTCGACAAGCTGCTGGAGCGCTATCCGCGTGAGCTGTCCGGCGGCCAGCGCCAGCGGGTCGCGATGGGCCGCGCGATCGTGCGGGATCCGAAGGTGTTTCTGTTCGACGAGCCGCTGTCCAACCTCGACGCGAAGCTGAGAGTCGCGATGCGCGCCGAGATCAAGTCGTTGCACCAGCGCCTCACGACGACGACGGTTTACGTCACGCACGACCAGATCGAGGCGATGACCATGGCCGACCGCATCGTGGTGATGCACGACGGCATCGTCGAGCAGATCGGCACGCCGCTCGAACTGTTCGACCGGCCGGGCAACCTGTTCGTTGCGCAGTTCATCGGCTCGCCCTCGATGAACGTGATGCAAGGTACTTTGCACATCGAAGGCGGGCACGCATCGGTAGAGGCGGAAGGAAGCCGTTGGCCGGTTGCGACGGTGACCCAGGGCAAGAACGGCCAGTCGGTGCACTACGGTGTCAGGCCAACCGATCTGAGCCTGATCGAGGGCGCGGAGGTTATTGCGGGACACGTTCCCGCCAGCCCCGATCGGCATTCGGTAGGTGCCAAGGTGATCGTGGTCGAACCGACCGGCGCCGAGACCGAGTTACTGCTCGAAGTCGGCAACGCCCAACTGGTGCTCGTCATGCATGGCCGCACCGACGTCAAGCCCGATGACTTCGTGCAGATCGAAGTGGCGCCAGGCAAGGCGCACCTGTTCGACGCCGCCACCGGCAATCGCCTGGACTGACGCACGGATTTTTGGTCGCTGTTGCTTTTGCAACGGACGCAGCACCGCTGTCGGCCGAGCCGCCGAGGCAGGGCGGAGTTCTCGACCTTGCCCAGAGCGCCGCGCATCCATCCACAAGGCAAGCCCACGCATCTTCCGTTTAACTGTCAATAGACCCTACATCCCATGATCGATGAAAAAACCTTCCGCTTGGACGGCCGCACCGCGCTGGTGACCGGCTCTTCCGAAGGGATCGGCCTCGCATTGGCCCGCGGGTTGGGCCAAGCCGGTGCCACGGTGGTCCTCAACGGCCGCACCCAATCCAAGCTCGATCAGGCGGCGAGGGCCTTGAAGGACGAGGGCCTTGCGGTGCATCAAAGCCGCTTCGACGTGACGGACAGCGATGCCGTGAAGGCGGCCGTCGCGGAAATCGAAGCCGACGTCGGTGCGATCGACATTCTGATCAACAACGCGGGCATCCAGCGCCGCGCTCCGATTCAGGACTTTCCCGAAAGCGATTGGCACGAGCTGATGCGCACCAACCTGGACAGCGTGTTCTTCGTCGGCAAGGCGGTCGCGCAAAAAATGATCGAACGCAAACGCGGCAAGATCATCAACATCTGTTCGGTGCAAAGCGAGCTCGGCCGGCCCGGCATCGCGCCCTACACCGCGAGCAAGGGCGCGGTCAAGATGCTGACCAAGGGAATGGCGATCGACCTCGGGCCGCATGGCATCAACGTCAACGGCATCGGCCCCGGCTACTTCAAGACCGATCTCACCGAAAAACTGGTGAAGGACGAGCAGTTCACCGCCTGGCTCGTGGCCCACACGCCGAGCCGGCGCTGGGGCGAGGTCGAGGAGCTGGCCGGCGCGGCGGTGTTTCTTGCAAGCGATGCATCGGTCTTCGTCAACGGCCACATTCTGTATGTCGATGGCGGCGTGACGGCCTCGCTGTAGAGTCCGTGTTCGGGACCTCGTTGCCTGTCTCGCGATTCCAGCGGCGGGCGATCAATCTTTAGATGTGGAGCTTCTTATGCGCGCTGTCGTCTGTCATGCCCCCCACGACTTACGGGTCGACACGTTCGACGTCGAAGAGATTGGCCCGCGCCAGCTCGGCGTCAGAGTTGCGTTCGGCGGCATCTGCGGCTCCGACCTGCACTACTTTCAGCACGGCGGCTTCGGCACCGTGCGCATCAAGGAGCCGATGGCGCTCGGGCATGAGGTGTCGGGCATCGTCGAAACCGTCGGCAGCGAAGTCACCGGCTTCGAGCCGGGGCAGCGCATCGCGATTTCGCCGTCCCGGCCTTGCGGCGTGTGCAAGTTCTGTCAGCAAGGGTTGCAGAACCATTGCCTGGACATGCGCTTTTACGGCAGCGCCATGCGGTTCCCGCACGTGCAGGGCGCGTTCCGAGAAATGCTCGTGATCGACGCTTCGCAGGCGCACCTGGTGGCGCCCGATCTGCCGCTGTCCGAGGCGGCGCTGGCCGAACCGCTGTCGGTCGGGCTGCACGCGATCGCGCGCGCCGGTTCAGTGTTTGGCAAGCAGGTGTTGGTGACCGGTTGCGGCCCGATCGGCTCGCTTTTGATCGCGGCCTTGCGGCGCGCCGGCGCGGCCAGAATTGTCGCGGCCGATCTGGCCGATTTGCCGCTCAAATGCGCGCGCGAAATGGGCGCTGATGAAACCATCAATCTCGCCACGCAACCGGACGGCCTAGACCCCTACAAGGCGGAGAAGGGCCAGTTCGACGTGATGTTCGAAGCCTCGGGCAGCGACAAGGCGTTGCGCGCGGGCCTGGACGTGGTCGCGCCCCGCGGCGTGCTGGTCACGATCGGCCTGGGCGGTGACGTCTCGATGCCGCTGAACGTGCTGGTCGGCAAGGAAATCGACCTGCGCGGCACTTTTCGCTTTCACACCGAGTTCGCGGTCGCGGTAGCGTTCCTCAATCAGCGCCTGATCGACGGCAAGCCGGTGATCAGCCACATCGTTGGCTTCGACAAGGCGACCGAAGCGTTCGAGCTCGCCGGCGACAAGCGCCAGGCGATGAAGGTGCAGATCGCGTTCGATCCCGAACTAGCCCACTGACCAAAAGGAAATTGTTCGATGACCGTGTTCACCCAGGTAGTGCTGTTCACCGACGACGACGGCCGTGCCAAGTTTCGCGACGAGACGATCGAGCTGAACGAGGGCACACCAGCCTCGATGCTGTCGAAGGTCCTCCGCTCCGACGGCTATCAGTTGCGCGAAAGCCCGCCAGGCTTTCGCAGCCAGTTTCACTGCACCTTGACGCCGCAGTGGGTGGTGATCCTGTCCGGCGAAATGGAAATCGGCCTGCAGGACGGCAGCACGCGCAGGTTCAAGCCGGGCAACCATTTCTTCTCGGCCGACACGCTGCCCGGAGGCGCGAGCTTCGATGCGAAGCTGCACGGCCACTGGAGCCGTCAGGTCGGCGAGGAGCCGCTCATCACCATGTTCGTGCGGGATTGACGGCTGCTTAGATGCTATTATGTCGATAGCATAAAAAATATAGTGGACGCGCGGTAACGGCTATTTGTGCACCAATTTTCGGTGTGGAACTGCCTGCTTAAAGCGCGAGACCGGCGATGGACCTCTACGATTAACTCGGTGAAGAGCATCTGCGTCATCGGCGCCGGCATCGTCGGCTGCGCCACCGCCTACGCGCTGACCCGCGCCGGTTTCCAGGTGCGGTTGCTCGATGCCCGTGCTGGTCCTGGCTTGGGCACCAGCTTCGCGAACGGCGCGCAACTTTCCTACTGCTACGTCGAGCCGCTCGCGTCGCCCGGCACCCTGCGCGCCTTGCCGGGCATGCTGCTCGATCCGGATTCGCCGCTGCGCTTCGAGCTGCGCTGGGATCCCCGGCAATGGCGCTGGGGCTTGCGCTTTCTCGCCGCCTGTACCGCGGCGCAGTCCGAGCGCGGCACCCGCGAAGTGCTGGCGCTGGCGCAACTGAGTCGCAAGACGCTGGACGAATGGCGCGAGCGCGAGTCGCTGGCGTTTTCGTTCCGGCGCAACGGCAAGCTGGTGTTGTGTCCGGACCAGACGACGCTCGATCGCCAGCGCCGCCAGGTGCGGTTTCAGTCCACGTTGGGTTGCGAGCAGTCGGTGCTGACGCGAGCAGAATGCGTCGCTCGCGAGCCTGCGTTAGCGGCCCATGCCGAGCACTTCGTGGGCGGCGTCTGGACCGCCGACGAATGCCTGGGCGACGCGCACGCGCTGTGTGGTGAGCTCATCCGATGCGCCGAGCGTGATGGCGCCACCGTCGAGTTCGACGCCGAGGTGGAATCGTTCGAGGTCACGGGCAACCGGGTGCAGGCGATTCGCACGTCGGGCGGCGAGGTACGGGGGGCCGATGGCTTCGTGCTTGCCGCCGGCTCACACGTGCCCGCGCTCGCTCGCAAGCTCGGCATCGCGCTGCCGATCTATCCGATCAAGGGCTACAGCCTGACGTTGCCGCTGCTCGATCCAGCGCTCGCGCCTGAAGTCAGCGTGACCGACCTTGGGCAGAAGACCGTGTTTGCGCGGCTCAACGGGCATTTGAGGGTCGCGGCGATGGCCGAAGTCGTCGGGCACGACCTGAGCATTCCGCCGGACCGGATCGAACGGATGCTCAAGAGCGTCCAAATGCTGTTTCCCGGCGCCTGCGATTTGACGCAGCGCAACGAATGGGCGGGCCTCAGGCCCGCCACGCCCACGTCGGTGCCGATCGTCGGGCCGACTCGTCTGCCGAACCTGTTCGTCAATGCCGGGCACGGCGCACTCGGCTTCACCTTGGCGGCGGGCAGCGCGGTGCGGTTAGTGGAATTGTTGGTCGACCGCTGAAGCTACGAAAAAGCGAGCTGGAAACGCCCAGCCGGTGAGCGGAAAGGCGGAGTTTTGACCAAAAAACCGCGGCCAGCAGCGATCGCACGGGCCAGCAGGTCCACGGCGTGACGGGTCAGCGCGGGATGCGACTGGTCGGGCGCGTGCGGACCCTGCCCAAGCCCAACGGCATGGAACGCCCGCCCGTGCTCAGCGGTTGAAAGACCGCTGAGAATTTCCCGGCCCACGCGGCCCGTAGCCCCCGCCGCCAGAGCGATTCGGGCCACCGGCGCCGCCAGAGCGTCCGCGCCCGCCGCTGCCATTTCCACCGCCGCCGGCATTCCCACCGCCGCCTCCGCCCCTGCGGCCCCGGCTGGCCATGCTGTCGACGCTGGTGCGTAGCGGGTCGGCTTGCTGTGGGAGGGCCTGGTCGCGGTCATCGTCATGGTCATGGTCATGGTCGATTTGATTTCGTTCGCCCGGTGGCATCACGTTGCCATTGACCTCGCGATGATTCAGATGACCGTTGTTCGCCGCATGTCGGTGCTGCACCGGAGCACGGCCCGCGGTGTGCGCCGGCCGGGGCGGCTGCTGCGAACGCGCGCCACCACCTTCGCTGCGGCCCGCGCCATTGCGGCCGGAGCCACCACGTCCCGCGCCACCACGTCCCGCGCCATCGCGGCCAGCGCCGGCGGTCGCACCGCCGCCTGCCGCCTGGCGCCCCTTGTTGTCGCGCACGCGTTGCAACATCTCAGTGCGCGCGGCCTTGGCAGCCGCCTGCATTACGTCACGGCTGGGCGGCCGGCCAGCGCCGCCCCAGATCGTCTGCCGGCCCATGGCGATCGGCTCTGCCTGTTCGCCCGGCTCCGGGCCGAAGCCATCGACGACCTTCGCTGGAATCTGCTGCCGCGTGAAGCGGGCGATCTCTTCCATGAACCCTTCTTCATCGAGGCACACCAAGCTCACCGCTTCGCCCTTGGCGCCGGCCCGGCCGGTGCGGCCGATGCGGTGTACGTAGTCTTCGGGCACGTTCGGGATTTCGTAGTTGACGACGTGCGGCAAGTCGTCGATGTCGATCCCGCGGGCCGCGATGTCGGTGGCAACCAGCGCGCGGATATCACCGCTCTTGAAGCCGGCCAGTGCCTGAGTGCGCGCCGCCTGGCTCTTGTTGCCGTGCAGCGCCATTGCCTGGATGCCGTTCTTGGTCAGGAATTCGGCCACGTTGTTGGCGCCGAACTTGGTGCGCGTGAACACCAGCACCTGGCTCCATTCGTGCTCGTTGATGATGTGGGCGAGCAGCGCCTTTTTCTTGCCGCGGCCGACGGGGTGGATCACTTGGCTGATCAGTTGCACGGTTGTGTTCGCGGGCGTGACCTGGATGCTGACCGGTGTCTTGAGCAGACCATTGGCAAGGTTGCGAATCTCGTCGCTGAAGGTGGCGGAGAACAGCAGGCTTTGCTTTTCCTTCGGCACCACGGCGAGCACTTTCTTCACATCGTGGATGAAGCCCATGTCGAGCATGCGGTCCGCTTCGTCGAGCACCAGGAACTGCACCTGGCTCAAATCGAGCACGCCCTGGCCGTGCAGATCGAGCAGGCGTCCCGGGGTGGCCACCAGAATGTCGACCCCGCGCTTGACCCGATCGATCTGCGGATTCATGCCGACGCCGCCGAAGATCACGGTGGACGAAAGCTGCAGGTATTTGCCATAGACGCGGACCGACTCCTCGACCTGGGCGGCGAGTTCGCGCGTCGGGGTGAGGACTAGGCAGCGGATGCCGGTACCGCCGAACTTATTGGTGGCGCTGCGGCTCATCGTGAGGCGCTGCAGGATCGGCAGCACGAATGCGGCGGTCTTGCCGGTGCCGGTCTGCGCCCCGCCGAGGAGGTCCTTGCCCTCGAGCACCGCGGGGATCGCTTGTTGTTGAATGGGAGTCGGCGTTTCGTAGCCAACCTCGCGCACGGCCTTCAGGATGGCTGGTGCCAGGTTCAGTTCTTCAAAGTTCATATGTCAGGAATTTGCGCCTTCCTCGGCGCGGAGGTCATCGGCCTGCCGCGTTGCTTTGGCTTTTTGGATTGCCAAGCGACGGAGCCAGTCAGGGGCTGATGAGAACAAGGGGGTGAGAGCTTCGGGGCAAGGAAAGCCTTGCGCTGAAGTCCCCGGCATGGTGCCGGCGTTGCGGCCAACTGTTGCCGACAACGAGAGGTATTGTCGCACGCCGTGCCTTGGACGTGCTCGGTGGCGTTCATGCGCGCCCAAAAGACCTTGTTCCGAGGTCGCGGACACATGGGGCGCGGGAACCAGGGCAACGCGGTAGACTCTTACTGCGGAGTTCTTACCGGAGGCGTTTTGCGACTCACATCAAAAGGCCAGGTCACCATCCCACAAAAGATTCGCGAGAAAGCCGGACTCAAGCCATATGACGAAGTCGAGTTCGAGTTCGAGAACAACCAGATCGTCATGCGGCCGTTGCGTGGCAAACGCCTGTCGGTTGGGGAAGAGGCGATCGCGTTGCTGCGCGGTAGCGCCACGGCCAATCTCGGGATGAGCACGGACGATTGGATGGAGATCACGCGTGGCGAGCGCTAGCGCCAATGTCGCACCTGTCTTTCTGATCGACAGCAACGTCTTGCTGGATATCGCGAATCAGGACGAAAAATGGCATGAATGGTCCGAGACGCAATTGCTCGTCTGCGGGCGCAAAGGACGGCTCGCGATCAATCCAATCATCTATGCTGAAGTTTCGTGCCACTATGACGATGCCGCCGAACTAGAAGCCGCGTTTCCCAAGCGCCTCTATGCGCATCATGAGCTGCCGTTCGAGGCAGCGCTGTTGGCGGGCAAGGCGTTCATGCAGTACCGCGCGGCCGGTGGTGCAAGGCGGTCCCCGCAGCCTGACTTCTACATCGGCGCCCACGCCTTGGCGATGGGCTACACCCTGGTGTCTCGCGACCGCGCTCGCTATCGCACCTATTTCCCCAAACTCAAATTGATCACACCCAAATAGCCATGGCCCAATACGTCTACACCATGAACCGCGTCGGCAAGACTGTGCCGCCGAAGCGCCAGATCCTCAAGGACATTTCGCTTTCCTTTTTCCCCGGCGCCAAGATCGGCGTGCTTGGCCTGAACGGCTCCGGCAAGTCGACCCTGCTCAAGATCATGGCCGGCATCGACACGGAATACGAGGGCGAGGCCACGCCGATGCCGGGCCTGACCGTCGGCTACCTGCCGCAGGAGCCCAAGCTCAACCCCGAGCACACGGTGCGCGAGAGCGTCGAGGAGGCGATGGGCGAGGTCAACTCGGCGAAAAAGCGGCTGGATGAAATCTACGCCGCCTATGCCGAGGAAGACGCGGATTTCGACTCTCTCGCGGCCGAGCAAGGCAAGCTCGAAGCGGTGATTGCGGCGGCCGGCACCGATTCCGAGCACCAACTCGAGATCGCTGCCGACGCGCTGCGCCTGCCAGCCTGGGACGCCA
>JBDTRV010000065.1:0-9255 GCA_039931475.1 Burkholderiales bacterium
TTGTTGTCGACCACGAGCGGCTGGCCGATGTCGGTCGACACGCGCTGCGCGATCACCCGTGCGATCAGATCGGTCGCGCCGCCGGCCGGGAACGGCACGATCAGGCGGACTGGGCGCTCCGGCCAGTTCGATTGCGCCTGAACCGAAAATGCGCTTGCCAGCAGCGCGGTGATGACGAGCCGGCGCGAGAAACAGTGCGTGAGACCAGGCAGGTGAGGCATTCGCTTGTGTCCTTTGAAAGCAGGGAAGTCCATGGCATGTTAGCGCCGCAGGCTCCGAAACTCCAACGCCGAGCGACACCCCGCGATACAGTGGGCGCCGAGCCCAGACCCGCTGGCGCACTGGAGAACACGATGAGCACCGACGCAAGATTTCCGCAACTGTCGCTTGCCGACCTGCACGAGTTCCAGCGTCCGCTGGCCGAACAGATCATGAAGGTCTCGAGCATCGGCCTGCAGGGCCCGTACAACCCGCTGCTGCGCAGCCCGGTGCTCGGCCAGCGCGTGTACGACCTGCTGTACTACCTGCGCTGGCATGCGTCGCTGCCGCTCAAGCTCAACGAGTTCGCGATCCTGATCGTCGGGCGCCAGTGGCGATCCCAGGTGGAATGGTTCGCGCATGTGCCGATCGCGCTGAAGGCGGGGCTGTCCGAGTCGATCGTGGCCGATCTGAAAGCACAAAAACGCCCGGCCGACATGGACGCGCAGGAAGCGGTGGTGCACGACTTCGTGACCGAGCTGACGACGAAACATCGCCTCTCGGACGAGACCTTCGCGCGCGCCCGAGAACACTTCAGCGACCAACAGATCGTCGACCTCACCGCCACCAGCGGCACCTACGTGATGATCGCGATGCTGCTTGCGATGGCCGAGCAGCAGGTGCCCGAGGGCAAAGTGCCGCCGTTCGGCCCGGGCGACGCCTGAGCTGTCGGGCATTGGATTCGCTCGCCACCGCTTGCCACCGCCGGCGATCGACTGGCGCGAGCAAGAAGCACCCTGCCGTGCCGCACCACTCGGAGGACGAATTTGCTCCATCGCATTGGCCATCGTCACCTCATCCCTTGCGCTGACCGGCTGCGCGCACACCGCCTGGCCCGCTTTCATGCCGCGCCTGCAGCCGGCCGTATCGGAAAGTCCGATGGCCGCCGTCTTGCCGGCGGGCGGCACGATGGTGCCGCCCGACCCGGCCTTGCCCGCCGCCCGGGCGCGCTGGCATGGCACATGGCAAGGCTGGGCCTGCAACGGGATGCAGTGCGACGTGCGGATCGCGATCGAACAGGTGTCGCTCACGCGCGCCACCGTCGCCTACGCCGGCGCCAGCGCGCAGCAGGGACTGATCACCGATCGTGCGGAAGGCAGCTTCGCAGGCGATGAACTGTCGGTTCGCTTGAAGACCGGCTCACGCCTGGCACTGCGCTTGCGCGATGACGGCGACATGGAGATGTCGCTGTGGAAGCCGGACCCGACGCTGCTGTCGGTCGGCGTGCTGACGCAAAAGCCGCTCGCCTCCGACTACACCCGCACCATCGAACGCATGCCTACCCCCTGGAGCAAAGGCGGCAAAGCGCAGACGCTCGAAATGGTGGTCTACCGCCCGCCTGGCACCGGCCCGTTCCCGACCCTCGTCTTCAACCACGGCTCGACCGGCAGGGGAAACCGCCCCGAATGGTTCAAGCAGACCTGGATCAGTCCGGAAGTCGCGCGCCATTTCACGAGCAAGGGCTGGCAGGTGCTGTTTCCGCAACGGCGCGGTCGCGGCCAGTCCGAGGGCTTGTATGACGAAGGCTTCGAGGCCGATCGGGCGGCCGGCTACTCATGCGAGCCCGATCGTGCATTGGCGGGTTTCGACCGCGCAGTGACCGATCTGGACGTGGTGATGGCGCACGTGCGTGCCAGGCCCGATGTGGACCAGCGGCGCCTGTTGATCGGCGGCGTCTCGCGCGGCGGCATCCTCGCCGTTGGGTACGCCGGCGCGCATCCGGAAATGTTCGAGGGCGTGCTGAATTTCGTCGTCGGCTGGATCGGCGACGGCTGCGCACATTCGGCTGCCATCAATCAGGCGCTGATGAAGCGCGGCGCCGCATTCAAGCAGCCGATGCTGTGGCTCTACGGCGATCAAGACCCGTACTACTCGCTGCGCCACAGCCGGGCCAACTTCGACAGCTTCATCGCGGCCGGTGGGCACGGCGAATTCCTGACGTTCGCGCCGCCGCCGGACCGCGACGGGCATTCGCTGCACAGCGAGCCATCGGTCTGGGTGCCCGCCGTCGAGCGCTATCTTTCTGAAGTCGTCGAGAAGCGCTGAGGGCAAGTGCCTGAATCGTGTCGAGCGACGCGCCCGCTTGTCGATCGGCAGCGAACGAACACGGCTGGCGCAGCCGAACAGGGTCGACCGTTCAGACAGCAGTTGCCGACCCGCGCCGCGCGCTAAAGTCGCCGAATCCATGACCGATGCCCTCGCCGCCGACGCAAGGCGCCATCCCCGCCCGCTCGAAGTCGCACTCCTCGCGAGCGTGTTCGTGGTGGCGGCCTGCGGGCTGGTCTACGAGCTGACGGCGGGCGCGCTCGCGTCGTATGTACTCGGCGACTCGGTGCTGCAGTTCTCGACCGTGATCGGCACCTACCTGTTCGCGATGGGCATCGGCTCGTATCTGTCGCGCTTCTTCGAGCGCCAGTTGCCCGCGCATTTCTTGCGCATCGAACTGCTGGTCGCGCTGGCCGGCGGGCTGCTGCCCGCCCTGCTGTTCGTCGCGAATGCTTATCTCCCCGGGGCGTTCCGCGCGCTGCTGTATGGCATGGTGTTCGTGGTCGGAATGTTGGTGGGCCTGGAGATTCCGCTCGTGATGCGAATCCTGAAGCGCAACATCGCGCTCAAGGATCTGGTGTCGCAGGTGCTGACGTTCGACTATCTTGGCGCGCTCGCGGTGTCGATCGCGTTTCCGCTGGTGCTGGTTCCTCGGCTCGGGCTGATCCGCACCGGGCTGCTGTTCGGGTTGATGAACGCGGCGGTGGCGGTCTGGGCGCTTTGGTTGTTCCGGCATGAGCTGCGCGCGTTCAGGGCGCATGCACTTGCTTGCGCAGCCAGCCTTGCCGTGCTTGCGCTCGCCTTCGCGGGGGCAGACCGCATCAGCTCGCTCGCGGAAGACCGGTTCTATCAGGATGCGGTCGTGTTCAGCGAGACCTCGCCCTATCAGCGCATCGTGGTCACGCAAGGCCGCGCGGGTCATCGGTTGTTTCTGAACGGCAACCTGCAGTTCGCCGAGCGCGATGAGTACCGTTATCACGAGGCGCTGGTGCATCCGGCGATGGCGGCGTTTGCCGCCGGCGGGCGCGGCGCGAAGAAGGTCGCGGTGCTCGGCGGCGGCGACGGGATGGCGATCCGCGAACTGCTCAAGTACCCGGCGCTGGAGCACATCACCTTGGTCGAACTCGATCCGGCGATGACCCGGCTGTTCTCGAACACCCCGGCCCTAACCAATCTGAACGGTAACGCGCTGAACTCGCCGAAGGTCGAGGTCGTTAACGCCGACGCATTCGGCTGGCTCGACAAGACCGATGAAACCTTCGACCTGATCGTGGTCGACTTCCCCGATCCCACCAACTTCTCGGTCGGCAAGCTCTACACCAACTCGTTCTATGCGCTGGTCGATCGGCACCTGTCCGCGAGCGGCTACGCGGTGATCCAGACCACTTCGCCGCTGGTCGCGCGCCAGAGTTTCTGGACGGTGGTGCAGACAATCGAATCGGTTGGCCTCACGGCAACGCCCTATCACGCTCATGTACCGAGCTTTGGCGAATGGGGCTTCGTGATCGCAAGCCGCCGGCCGTGGCGCAGGCCCGATGCACTGCCCGAAGGCTTGCGCTTTCTCACACTCGATTCGCTGCCGCTGCTGTTCGACTTTCCGGCCGACATGGCGCGGGTGCCGGCCGAGGTGAACCGCTTGTCGAACCAGATTCTGGTGACGACCTACGAGCGCGAATGGGGATGGCTGACCCATTGAGCACGCGCGGCGTCGTGCAGCGACGCGGGCTACTGCGCGCGGGCGGTGCTTTGGGCGCAATGGGCCTGGCCGGCTTCGGCCTCTCCGGTTGCGATGCAAGGCGTGAGATCCCGGGCGGCTTCGTCGGCGCGAGCGACGAGCGCGGGCATTTGCTGCGCGATGCGCGAGGGCTCGAACGGCTGCTCGAACGCGGCCCGGTCGTCACGCGGAAGACGCACACCGTGATCGCGGGCGGCGGCATCGCGGGGCTCGCGGCCGCGCGGGCCTTGCGGCATTCGGGCATCGACGACTTCGCGTTGCTCGAACTCGAGGACGAGGCCGGTGGCAACAGCCGGGGCGGAATGCTGAACGGCAATCCGTGCCCGCTCGGCGCGCACTACCTGCCGGTGCCAGGCGACGCTGCGAGCGACGTGCAGGATCTGCTCGAGGAGTTCGGCTTGCGCCGCAGGGTCGCGGGCCGCTGGCAGTATGACGAGCGGTATCTTTGCCACAGCCCGCAGGAGCGTTTGTTCATTCGCGAGCACTGGCAGGAAGGGCTGCTGCCGATGGTTGGCATCGGCGCGGACACGATGGCGCAATACCGGCGCTTTGCAGAAGCGGTCGCGCGCTTGCGGCAGGCGGCTCAGTTCACGATTCCAGTGTCAAAGTTGCCTTTGTCGCTCGTCCATCGGGCGTTAGACGCTATCGTTTTCAAAGCATGGCTCGATCGTGAAGGGCTTGACGACGCTTACCTGCGCTGGTTTCTCGACTACTGCTGCCGCGACGATTTCGGCGCCGGCATCGATCGAGTCTCGGCCTGGGCCGGCATCCACTACTTCGCGAGCCGCCACGGCTTTCACGCGCCGGGCGACGAGTCGGAAGAGCGCGAGCAGGTGCTGACCTGGCCGGAAGGCAACGGTTGGCTTGTGCGGCGGTTGGCCGAGCCGCTCGGCGATAGGCTTAAGACCGGCCGCGTGGTGCTGCGCATCGACGCGGGCCGCCATGGCGTTGCGGTGGATGCGTTCGATGCGGCGTCGCAAACCATCGAGCGATGGGAGGCTGCGCACTGCATCGTCTGCCTGCCGCTGTTCGTGGCCGCGCGCGTGCTGACTGATCCCTTGCCCGCGCTGACCGAAGCCGCCGCGCAATTGCAATACGCGCCATGGCTGGTGTCCAACCTCCATCTCGACGCGCCGCTCGAAGACCGGCTCGGCGCCGAGCGGGCCTGGGACAACGTGATCTTCGGCTCCGCGTCGCTCGGCTATGTCGACGCCACCCACCAAAGCCTGCGAAGCGTGCCGGGCCCGACTGTGCTGACCCACTACCACGCGCTGCTGGCGACGGAAGCCAGCCCCGCCGCCGCGCGTCGTGCGCTGCTGGATCGGCCGTGGACCCACTGGCGCGATCGGGTACTGGCCGAGTTGGCTCCCGTGCATCCGGATCTCGCCGCCAAAGCCACGCGTATGGAGATGATGCGCTGGGGTCATGCCATGAGCATTCCGGTGCCGGGCATCCGCGCCAGTGCCGCGCTGTCCGCGTTGCAGCAGATGCCGCCGAGCAGCCGCCTGCGGTTCGCGCACGGGGATTTGTCGGGCTATTCGATCTTCGAGGAGGCGTTCGACCACGGGCATCGCGCCGGGCTTGCGGTGGCGCGGCGCCCCGACCTCTGAGGCGGCGCGGAACCCGCCGCCGGGAGTGTGCGCGCCCGCGATTCGGGAGGCGGGCCTCGAGGGCGGCGTGGCTGTGTCGTCCAAACCAACAGCGCTGGAGTCGGCCGTCGCGCTGGCAGGGTTGACGCGGTTGACAAGCGCGCCACCGCTTCGCCTAATGCACGTCAGATCAGAAAAACGAGGGGATTCGCACCATGAACTCCAAGCTTGGCAACCACGCCGCCATTTCTCTTGCCGCCCTCGGCGTGCTTGCGCTCGCGGCCTGCAGCGATGGCGGCGACGACTCGTTCGCCGCCAAGGCCTGCGAAGTCACCACCGATGCCGGCACCGTGGTGGTCGGCTCCGGCAATCCGGGCGATCCTTCGCTGCCCGAACCTTCGTCTGGCTACAAGGTTGGAATGAAGGCCGTCACCTCGCGCAGTTACATGGTGGTCAGCGCCAATCCGCTGGCCACCCGAGCGGGTTGCAATGTGCTGAAAGACGGCGGCAGCGCGGTGGACGCGGCGGTGGCGGTGCAGGCGGTGCTGGGGCTGGTCGAGCCGCAATCGTCGGGCGTCGGCGGCGGCACGTTCATGATGCACTATGACGCGGGCACGAAACAGGTGCAAGCCTACGACGGCCGCGAAACCGCGCCGGCCGCGGCAACCGAGGATTACCTGCGCTACGTGACCGACGCCGCTTCCGGCTCGCCATTGCCGAACGCCCGTTCCAGCGGCCGCTCGATCGGCACGCCGGGCACCGTGCGAATGCTCGAGCTCGCGCACAACGACCACGGCCGCAAGCAGTGGAGCTCGCTGTATGCGCCGGCGATCGACCTTGCGAACAATGGCTTCAAGATCAGCGGGCGGCTGGCCGACGCGATTGGCGGCGCGGCCAGCAATCTGCAGCGCGACCCGGAAGCCTCGGCATACTTTCTGAACGCCGACGGCACTCCAAAAGCGCTCGGCACCACGCTCAAGAACCCCGACTACGCCAACACGCTCGGCCTGATCGCGCAGGGCGGCGCGAATGCGTTCTACACCGGCCCGGTCGCGCAATCGATCATCGACAAGATTAATGTGACCACCAGCGCCAACGGCGCCGGCCCGATCACGCCGGGCCTGACCACATTGACCGATCTCGCAAACTACCAGCCCAAGCGCCGGGAGCCTGTCTGCAGCGGCTACCGAAGCTGGACCGTTTGCGGCATGCCGCCGCCGTCATCGGGTGGGATCGCGGTCGCGCAGATTCTGGGCATTCTGGAGAACTTCCAGTTGGCGCCGCTGGCACCGATACCGATCGACGGCGAAGGCGGCAAGCCCACGGTGCAAGGCGTGCACCTGATCAGCGAAGCCGAGCGGCTGGCCTACGCGGACCGCAACGCCTACGTGGCCGACACCGACTTCGTGCCGCTGCCGGGCAACGGCATCCCGTCGCTGCTCGACAAAGGCTATCTGAAGCAGCGGGCGTCGATGATCTCGCTGACGCAAAGCATCGGCACCGCGCAACCGGGCACGTTCCCGAACGCGCAGCCGGTCGGCCTTTCGATCGGCCTCGAGCGCGGCACCAGCCATGTGAGCATCGTCGACCGCTACGGCAACGTGGTGTCGATGACGACCACTGTGGAAAGCTCGCTCGGCTCTTACCACTTCACACGCGGCTTCATCCTGAACAATGAGTTGACCGACTTCTCGTCCGCTCCGTCCGACGCCACCGGCCCGATCGCGAACCGGGTCGCCGCGAACAAGCGCCCGCGCAGCTCGATGGCGCCGACCCTCGTGTTCAAGAACAATACGGCCGGCGCGCGCGGCGACTTCCTGATGGCGACCGGCTCGCCCGGCGGCTCGACCATCATCCAGTTCGTTGCCAAGACCGTGGTCGGCGCGCTCGATTGGGGGCTCGATGCGCAGCAGGCCACGTCGCTAGTGAACTTCGGCTCGGCCAACGGCCCGACTACGAACGTCGGCGGCGAGCATCCGGACGTGGATGCGAGCAACAACGGCATCAACGACCCGCTGGTCGTCGGTCTGCGCGCGCTCGGCCACACGGTGAACACCGCGTCGCAATCGAGCGGCGTTGGCACCATCATCCGCACCAGCACCGAAGGCGCTGCGTCGCTCACGGGTGGCGCCGATCCACGGCGCGAGGGGATCGTGCTGGGTGACGTGATTCGGTAGGGGCGCTTACTTCGCGCGGGCTGGTCTCGCGGGAATGCAGGCAGCACTTCTCGCCCATCGCCACGCGCTCACCTCGCCCGCCGCCACTCCTGTTGATTGAGGTTCGGGTCCAGATTCGGATTGAAATTCGAATTGTCGGACTTGATGTAGCGGCCTTCGCTGTTCATCCAGTATTGCGCGGCGCCGGCCTCGACCTGGAATTGCCGGCCGTCGTGTGGATTGGTCACGGTTTGCTCTTCCCGTATACCGTTGACGATCTCCGGTTGCTGCCGGTTGAAGGAGTCGCGCTGGGTTCGGTAGATGCTCATTTGAGAGTTGTTGACCGAATCGACCTTGTCCCGGTGAATGCGCTGCATGGCCTGGAAATGACTCTCCTTCTGCTGCATCTTCGCGTTGTGTTGGGCCTGGCTTTGCTGCAACTTGCCGGCCTCCGCCGCGTTGTAGGCCTGAATCTGCGCCGGGTTGTGTTGCTTGTTGGAAAGCGCGTGGATGAGCGCCTGGCTCGCGTCTGAAAATCGCCGCTTGGGCGCTTCCAGCGACTCCAGCCAATAGCTCCAGTTGACCATGCCATTGGCGCTGCTGGCGCTCTGGTTCAGGATCACCAGCACCTGCGTGCCGTCCTCCGCTTGCCATTCGGTGGCGAGCACGTCGAACGCCGTGCGACTCGGCGCGACCTTGTACAGCCAACTGTTGTACTGCTCGTTGACGGCGGCAAGCTGCGGCAGGCGGTACTGCCGCACCAGTTGCAGACCCGCGCCTTGCAGTAGCGGAGCGATGTCTTCTTGCACCAGTTGCTCGGCGGCGATCGGCGGGCGGATAGCCGCCCCGCCCGCCCGATAAGCCTGCTGCATTTGCGGATCGGTTGGCCAAGAATAGCTGCCGCCGTGGCGCTGGTAGACCTTGATGTTGTCCGGGCCGACGATGGTGGGGTCTTGCGGCGTGTTGCGTTGCGGGAATTGCCAGTCGGACGGCAGCGGGATGTTGAAGGCGACCAGACCGGTCTTCGAATCCCGCACCGGCCGCATGACGGCCTGCCTCGACATGACGGTCTGGCCCGCTTGCCCCGCTTGCCCTGCTTTCGCGAACCCGCGATCCTGGCCCATGGTCGGGTTGCCCTGCGGCGGCGGCTCGAAGCGACCGCTGTCCTCAGCGTCTTGCGCGACCCGCCATGCGCGTGCTGGAAGTGGCTCGTCTTCGGCAAAACGGTCGTTTGCGCTCGCGTCCGGCGTCTCGCGCTCGCCGCAGGACGCCAGCGCCAGCGCGCCGCAGATCGCAAGCGTTGCAAAGCGGCAAGGTTTGATCGTCATCACGTCGCTCCTTCGGGTTGCTTACGATTTGCAACCTTTGCCCGCAGCATAGCCGCACAGACGCCTTTTTGCCAAGCACGCTGAATTGCTACAAATTAGCTAGCTGAAAATGACCACGGGAAAAGTTGGCGAAGGACTTTTTC
>JBDTRV010000066.1:0-9147 GCA_039931475.1 Burkholderiales bacterium
TGGCCGGCCTTCTCAACAGCGACGACGCGGCCACCGGCGACGGCGTCAACAGCGCCGCGGCCACCGCCGCCATCGAAACCCTGCTCGACCGTGAGCTGCAATTGCCGACGCCCGATGAAGCCGCATGTCGCCGCCACTTCGCGGCCAACGCGGCACGCTACGCGCAAGGCGAAAGAGTGCAGGCGCGCCACATCTTGTTCGCCGTCACGCCCGGCGTCGACGTCACGCGCCTGCGCGAGCGCGCCGAAGCGCTTTTGATCGAAGTGCGCGCCGATCCAGACCTTTTTGCCGAACGCGCCAGCACGCTCTCGAACTGCCCCAGCGGCGCCGACGGCGGTGCGCTCGACTGGTTGACGCGCGAGGACTGCGCGCCCGAATTCGCGCGCGAGCTGTTCGGCCACAGCGATGTCGGCGTGTTGTCGCGCCTCGTGCACAGCCGCTCCGGCCTGCACGTGGTGGAAGTGCTGGCGCGCGAGCAAGGTCGCCTGCCGAGCTACGAGCAGGTGCAAGGCGCGGTGACGCTCTCTCTGCAACAGCAGGCATTCGCGACCGCGCTGCGCCAGTACCTGATGCAATTGGCCGGCCAGGCGCGCGTCGGTGGCGTCGAACTCGAAGCGGCCGACACCCCTCTCACGCAGTAAGGCTTGGCGGGCGAGTTGCCCGCGAGGCCGCAGCGCATTCACGACGACGAACGATTCGCAGAGCGCGTGCGTTGCAAGAGCGATCGAGGGTGCTCTTGCAGGTTTGCGCGCATAGGCGGCGCGCTACGTTATTAATAGCTACAAACGACCATCCGACGAGCGGCAAAGGCACTTTTTTCTCGTAAATCGAGGGGTGCAACGCCTCAATCAGCGACGTTCGAGCCGACGATGCCCCACCGGGCCAGCGCCGCATCGTCCGCCACTCGCGCATCGACCCAGCGCGCGCCTTCGGACGTCTGCTCTTTTTTCCAGAACGGAGCCTGGGTCTTGAGGTAGTCCATCAGGAATTCGCCGGCCTTGAATGCTTCGCCGCGATGCGCGGACGTGACCGCAACCAGCACGATCTGATCGAGCGGCGAGAGCAGGCCGATCCGGTGGATCACGCGCGCGGCGTAGATGTCAAAGCGCTGGCGCGCCTCGTCGATCATCGTCTGGATCGATCGTTCGGTCATGCCGGGGTAATGCTCCAGTTCCATCGTGCTGATCGATTGCCCGTCATTGCGATCGCGTACCGTGCCGATAAAGCTGCACACCGCGCCGACCCGCTTGTCGCCTTCTCGCAGCTTGGCGATCTCCTGCGCGACGTCGAAGTCGTCGGTCTGGATCGAAACGCTCGAACTCAACGCGGACGGTGAATTGGATTCGAGGAGAGACGGTGTCCGGCTGCCCATGAAGTTGCTCCGATCACCCGCCCGTCACCGGCGGAAAAAACGCGACTTCGCAGCCTTCCGACAGCGCCGCCGATTCCTCCGTCATCACCTGATCGAGCGCGAGCCGCAGCGCCTTGCCGCGCGCGAGAGCCTCTGCGTGGGCATCGCCACGCGCGATCAGTTCGTCGCGCAATTGAGCGAGCGTCTGGGCGCTGGTCTCGACCGATTCGCCGCCGCGGCCGATCAGCTCGCGCGTCGACGCAAAATATTTGACATTGACCTTCACTGCATCAGCTCCGAAAACGAAATGAACGCCACCTGATCGCCTTGCGCGATCGTGGTGCCGGCCGGCACGTCGACCAGGCCATCGCCCCAGACCGCCGACGTCAGTACGCCGGAACTCTGGTTCGCGAACAGGTCCAGCCCGCCAGCCGCATTGCGGCGTACGCGCAAGAACTCACGCCGCTTGTCGGGCTTCGGCCATGCAAAGTCGGCACGCATCTGGATGCGCGGCGGATCGAGCCGGCTCGCGCCTTGCAGCTTGAGCAAAAACGGCCGCACCAGAACGAGAAAGGTGACGAAACTGGACACCGGGTTGCCGGGCAGCCCGATGAAATGCGCGTTGCCCACTTTGCCGTAAGCGAACGGCTTGCCCGGCTTGATCGCGATCTGCCAGAGGTCAAGCGTGCCGAGCGACTCCACCGCCGGCTTGACGTGGTCCTCTTCGCCGACCGATACGCCCCCGCTGGTCAGGATCAACTCATGGCTGCGGGCCGCGATCGCGAGCGCGCGGACGGTGGCGGCGCGCTGGTCCGGCACGATGCCGAAGTCGGTCACCACGCAGCCGGCGCGGCGCAGCAGCGCGCGCAAGAAAAAGCGGTTCGAGTTGTAGATCGCGCCCGGCTTCATGTCGGCCGGCGCGACGTCGCCGGGCATCACCAGTTCGTCGCCAGTTGAAAACAGCGCGACTCTGGGCTTGAGCGCGACTTTCAAGCGCGGCAGGCCGACACCCGCGGCCATGCCAATCGCAGCTGGCGTGAGCAGGTCGCCGTTGGCGAGGACGCGCGATCCGTGCGCCACGTCTTCGCCAGCGCGGCGGATCCACTGGCCGGCCTTGGGCACAAGGTTGATGCGAACGGCCGCGTCGCCGAGGGTTTCGGTCTCTTCCTGCATCACCACCGCATCGGCGCCTTCGGGGATTGGCGCGCCGGTGAAGATGCGCGCCGCCGTGCCGGGCAACAGCGGCACGCCGGAGCTGCCGGCCGCGATGCGTTGCGCGACCAGAAGCTCTGTACCAACAGCCGGCACGTCGGCGGTCCGAACCGCATACCCGTCCATCGAGCTGTTGTCGGCTGGCGGCACGGTGAGGCCCGAGATCACGTCCTGGGCGAGCACGCGGCCGTCGGCGTCCATGGTAGAGACGAGTTGCGTCTCGAGCAGCGGTGGCACGTGCGCGAGCAGCGCCGCGAGCGCGTCGTCGAGGGGCATCAGCGGTGGGCGGGGCTTGTTCATCGGTAGTCGAGGCGGTCTCGGTGATTGGTGAGCCAGCCGGCAATGCGCTCGGCGTCGTTCAGGTCGAGTATGTCGCGCGCAGGGGGCTCGGGCAACGCATCGGCCGAATCGGTGGCGACGGCAAGGATCATCGGGTCGGCCGGATACAAGGGTGGCTTGCCCGAAGCGGCGCGCCAGACTTCGATCTTCGGCAGCGTGCTTTTCTTGAAGCCTTCTACCAGCACCCAGTCGACCTTCGGATCGAGTTCGGCGATCAGCGCGTGCACGTCCAGCTCGGTCGGCCGCGCGAATTCGCGCATCAGAGCCAGTCGTCGGTTCGATGCGACGACGACCTCGAACGCGCCGGCCTCGCGATGGCGAAACGTGTCCTTGCCCGGATAGTCGATGTCGAACTTGTGGTGCGCGTGCTTGACGACCGACACCTGCCGTCCGCCGGCGGACAGCAGCGGGATCAGCCGCTCGACCAGCGTCGTCTTGCCCGAGCCGGACATGCCGGCGAATCCGACGACCTTCATCGGTTGACACCAAGATTGCTATTTTGTTTATAGCAAGCTATCCAGCAACAACAAGCGGTGAAGGTATTTTTCATTCAGATTTTTGCACTTCTGCCGCGATCAGCGCCTTGAGCGCCGCCACGTCGTGCTCGATCACCTCGACGCGGCGCGGCAAATTCTCGATGCCGTCGAACTTCGCGGGATGCTCCGGCTTGCGGCCCAGCGCTTCCACGATCGTTTCGGCGAACTTGATCGGAAGCGCCGTCTCGAGCACGACCATCGGCACGCCCCGCGTCAGGTGCTGGCGCGCGACCTTGAGCGCGTCGGCGGTATGGGTGTCGATCATCGTCTGGTGCGTTTGCCAGGTTTCGCGGATCGTTTGCAGCCGGTCCTGGTGCGTGCTCTTGCCGCTCACGAAGCCGAAGCGCTCGGCCGCCTGCTTGAACGCGGGATCGGCGCCGAGATCGAACTGGCCTTCTTTCTGCAATTGCGCGCCGAACAGATCGGCGGTGCGGGCCGAATCGCGGGCAGTCAGGTCGAAGACGAAGCGCTCGAAGTTGCTGGCCTTGGAGATGTCCATCGACGGGCTGGAGGTTTCATGCGTGTCGGCGCTTGCCCGAACGCGATAGACGCCGGTGCGGAAGAACTCGTCGAGCACGTCGTTCTCGTTGGTTGCGACGACCAAGCGGTGGATGGGCAGGCCCATCATGCGCGCGACGTGGCCGGCGCAGACGTTGCCGAAGTTGCCGGTCGGCACCGCGAAGCTGACAGGCGGCGCGCCCTCGTGGCTTTCAGCAAACGCTTCGTGGTGTTCGCTGCCGCGCATCGCCGTCGCTTGAAAGTAGCCGGCGAAGTAGTAGACGACTTGCGCCAAAAGCCGCGCCCAGTTGATCGAGTTGACGGTGCCGATCTTGAATTGCCGTTTAAAAGCCAGGTCGTTGCTCACCGCCTTGACCATGTCCTGGCAGTCGTCGAAAACGCCTTTGACTGCCAGGTTGTGGATGTTCTCGTCCATCAGGCTGAACATCTGCGCCTGCTGGAATTGGCTCATGCGGCCATGGGGACTCAGCATGAACACGCGCACGCCCTTCTTGCCGCGCATCGCGTATTCGGCCGCGCTACCGGTGTCGCCGCTGGTTGCGCCAAGGATATTCAACTCGCCGTTGCGGCGGACCAGCTCGTACTCGAACAGGTTGCCGAGGAGCTGCATCGCCATGTCCTTGAACGCCAGGGTCGGGCCGTTGGACAGGGCTTCGAGGTACAGACCTTGTTCGAGGGTTCTCAAAGGCACGATCTCCTCGGTGCCGAACACTTCCTTGGTGTAGGTCTTGCGGCACAGCGCGCGCAGATCATCGGTTGGAATGTCGTCAATGTAGAGCGACAGGATTTCGAACGCGAGGTCGTGATACGCCAGCGGCCGCCAGCGCTCGAGCGTCGCTTCGTCTATCCGCGGGTATTCAGCCGGCAGGTACAGGCCGCCGTCGGGCGCGAGGCCTTCGAGCAGGATGTCGCAGAACTTGCGGGGGGCGGTGTCGCCGCGGGTGGAGAGGTAGTTCATTTAAGGGGTGATCAGCTTCACTCGGGGGAAATAGGTGGCGAAGCGTTTCGTGTCTCTCGTCAAGATCGGACACGTTTCGGCATGCGCATGCGCACCGATGAAAAAATCCGCCAACGTCACGCTCATGGTGCCGCGGTTGCGACGGTACGCCAGATGGACGGAGGCCGCGTGCCAAGCAGCGGCGCGCGGGATATCGGCGACTTCCAGGCGCAGATCGGCAATGAACTCATCGAGCCGCTGCAAGCTATCGAACGACTTGGCGATTTCGGCATAGATGATGAGATTGATCGCAAGCCCCGTGGCCCGGCGATAGCGATGCAGTTGCCCGGCCGACCAATCGGCCCAATTCACATCGCCCTCGATCACGTCGATCAGCACGCAACTGTCGACGAGGATCATCGGCCCCAGTCGTCACCGCGCGTGATGCGCATGATCTCTTCGGTGGACATCTTCAGGATGCCCGTGCCGCGCCACTTGGCGAACGGATTGTCTGGCACGGGTTTTCGCGCAACCGCGAACATGCGCACGCTGCCGTCGGCCAGCGGCTCGTAGTCGACTTCCTGCCCCGGCTCGATGCGCAAGTGTTCGCGGATGGCCTTCGGCAGAGTGACCTGATCGTTGTTTGCCGATGCCTCTGGGTCGTCGAGATCGAGCGCCGTTTTGCGGCTCCGTCGGGGCGACGCGTCAAGCCCATCAATCCGGGGGGCGGGTAGCAGAGCTTCCGCGAGTCCATCTTCAGCGGCGGAAGGTTCAGGTGCCTTCGAGGCGGCGACGACCTTGACGACCGGGCGCCCATGCCGCGTCACCACCTGCGGCCCTTCGGCGAGCGCCTTGTCGATCAGCTCGCTGAAGCGATTTTTCGCTTCCTGCACTTGCCAGACTGCGCTCATGACGTCGCTCCAGTTTCCATTATTCTGTCTAGAATTATAGACAGAATCACCTTTGACGGGGACGCCTCAGGCCAACTCTTCCTTCCGAATCCGCACGATCGGCGCGAGCACCGTGGGCAGTGCCTGCATCTCGGCAAGCGCCTCGTTCATCGTGCCTTCGCGCGTGTCGTGGGTCAGCATGATCAGGTCGGTCGAGGTCGCGCCCTCGCCGCCGACTTCATCGGCCTCGCGCTGCAGCACGGCGTCGATGCTGATGCCGGCGCCGGCGACGATGCCTGTGACTTGCGCCAGCACGCCGGCCTTGTCGGCGACTCGGAGGCGCAGGTAGTAACTGGTCACGACCTGATCCATCGGCAGCACCGGCGAGTCGGCCGCCGCCTGCTCCATGGTGCCCGGCTGGAACGCGAGGTGCGGCACGCGATGGGCGGCATCGGCCGTGTGCAGGCGCGTCACGTCGACCAGATCGGCGATCACCGCGCTGGCCGTAGGCTCGCTGCCAGCACCCTTGCCGTAATACAAGGTGGTTCCGACCGCGTCGGCCTGCACCAGGACCGCGTTCATCGCGCCTTCGACGTTCGCGATCAGCCGCTTGGCCGGCACCAGGCACGGATGCACGCGCAACTCGACGCCGCTTTCGGTGCGCTTGGTGATGCCCAAAAGCTTGATCCGGTAGCCGAGCTGCTCGGCGTAGCGGATGTCCTGCGCGGCCAACTTCGTAATGCCTTCGGTGTACGCCTTGTCGAACTGCACCGGAATGCCGAAGGCGATCGCGCTCATGATCGTTGCCTTGTGCGCGGCGTCCACGCCTTCGATGTCGAAGGTCGGGTCGGCTTCGGCATAGCCCAGCGCTTGAGCCTCCTTCAAGACCACGTCGAAATCCAGGCCCTTGTCGCGCATCTCGGACAGGATGAAATTGGTGGTGCCGTTGATGATCCCGGCGATCCATTCGATCCGGTTCGCGGTAAGGCCCTCGCGCAGCGCCTTGATGATTGGGATGCCACCGGCGACTGCCGCCTCGAAGCCGATCATCACGCCGTGCTCGTGCGCCGCCGCGAAAATCTCGGTGCCGTGCACCGCGAGCAACGCCTTGTTCGCGGTGACCACGTGCTTGCCGGCGGCAATCGCCTCCATCACGAGTTCACGCGCGATGCCAGTGCCGCCGATCAGCTCGATCACGATGTCAATCTCGGGATCGCGCACGATCTCGAACGGATCGGCCAGCACCCGCGCCGCGTTCCCGACGACCAGCTTGGCCGCGCCGACATCACGCCGCGACACCGCCGCGATCTCGATGCCCCGGCCGGCCCGGCGCATGATCTCTTGCTGGTTGCGCTCAAGCACCTTGAATACACCGCTGCCCACGGTGCCCAGCCCGAGCAGGCCTACCTTGATTGGTTTCATAACCTCTTTCTGCAATAAGAAGGCGGAGGGTCCGTTGACAGTTGAATGGGAGATGCGTTGACCCGAAGGAAAGGAAGAATCCTTCGCACTTCCATTCAACTGTCAACAGACCCTACTACCGTCCGTCTGCGCTTGATTTGTTGCTACGTTTTTTATAGGTTTCGAGGAACTTGGCGAGCCGCCCCACCGCCTCGCGCAGATCGTCTTCATGCGGCAGGAACACGATGCGGAAGTGATCCGGCGCGGGCCAGTTGAAGCCAGTGCCCTGCACCAGCATCACCCGCGTTTCCCGCAGCAGTTCGAGGAAGAACAGCGCGTCGTCGGCGATCGGGTAGACCTCGGGGTCGAGCCGCGGAAACATATACAGCGCCGCCTTCGGCTTGACGCAGGTCACGCCGGGGATCGCGGTGATCAGCTCGTATGCGAGGTCGCGCTGGCGCCGCAAGCGCCCGCCTTCGCAGATCAACTCGTTGATGCTCTGGTAGCCGCCCAATGCGGTCTGGATCGCCCACTGGCCCGGCACGTTCGAGCACAGCCGCATGTTCGAGAGCATGTTCAGCCCCTCGATGTAGTCTGCCGCCGGCTTCTTGTCGCCCGACACGACCAGCCAACCGGCGCGATAGCCGCAGGAGCGGTAGCTTTTGGACAGCGAGTTGAAGGTCAGGGTCAGCACGTCTTCCGACAGCGATGCGATTGCGGTGTGCTGCACGCCGTCGTACAGCACCTTGTCATACACCTCGTCGGCGAACAGCACCAGATCGTGTTCGCGCGCGATCTGCACGATCGACAGAAGCAACTCCCGCGAGTACAGCGCGCCGGTCGGGTTGTTCGGGTTGATCACGACGATGCCCTTGGTCCGCGGCGTGATCTTGGCGCGCAGGTCTTCCAGGTCGGGCATCCAGCCGTTGGCCTCGTCGCACAGGTAGTGCACCGGCTTGCCGCCAGAAAGGCTCGCGGCCGCAGTCCAGAGCGGGTAGTCGGGCATTGGCAGGAGCAGTTCATCGCCGTTGTCGAGCAGAGCGTTGGTAGCCATCACGATCAGCTCGGACGCGCCGTTCCCAAGATAAATGTCGTCCAGCGTGACCCCGGCAATGCCCTGCTTCTGAGTCTCGTGCATCACCGCCTTGCGCGCCGCGAAAATGCCCTTGCTGTCCGAATAGCCGGACGAATCCGGCAAGTTGCGGATCATGTCCTGCTGGATTTCCTCGGGCGCGTCAAAGCCGAACACCGCCAGATTGCCGATGTTCAGCTTGATAATCTTGTGGCCCTCTTCCTCCATCTGCCGCGCGTGCTCCATGATCGGGCCGCGAATGTCATAGCAGACGTTGGCAAGTTTTGCCGACTTGTGAATCGTTCTCACGCATCCTCTCCCGGTGAGCGTTTTTTCCGTTTTCCGACGGAAAACTTATAATTTGACCACAGTCGGCGCCGTTTTCCCGCCACGCCACGGCGCTCGTGGCTAGGCCCTCGGGCCGTCATCTTCCGCCGTCCCTTCATGAAACTCCAACCAGATCAGTTCGATGCACCGTCGATCAGCAGCTACGGCCCGGGCTGGATCACGATCGCCGGCGAGAAGATCGACGCCAGCATCGTGCTGGGTTCACGCGGCCAGCGATTCGCGTGGGATTGCGCGGCGTTCGAGCAGCTCTCGGCGGAGCATTTCGCGCGGCTGGTGGAGCCGGGCGTCGAGATGGTGATTTTCGGCAGTGGCTGCGCGCTGCGCTTTCCGAAGCCCGAATGGACCCGCCCCCTGGTCGCCGCCCAGATCGGCATCGAGACCATGGACACGCAAGCCGCGTGCCGCACCTACAACATCCTCGCGGGCGAGGGGCGCAATGTCGTGGTGGCTTTGCTACTGGAGCCGCCAGCGCCACTTACCGGCGCCTGAAAATCGGGCCGGGGCCGCCGCAAATGCCAAGCGTCAGGTCACCAGATGAACCG
>JBDTRV010000067.1:0-9106 GCA_039931475.1 Burkholderiales bacterium
GCGCCCTTGCCGCGCGACCGGGTTTCACGCGCGCTGGGCGTGTTGCAGGCGGATCAAGGCCCATAGAGAAGCTGCTTTTCTGAACAATTTTGGCCATTACCGCTAGTCAGGTCTACGTTTATAGCTATCTATTTTATAGTATCCGGCTTGCCGTCCGTTGGCGATGCGGACCCAAAGTGCCTTCAATGCCGCTCTGTCCTATGATGGGTTGGCCGACTCGCGAGGCGAGCCGCTGCGGTGACAGCGACCGGCTGCGGCAGCCGACCCGCCGACCCATTTCACACTAGACACCTGCCTCGTCCCGAGGCGCCGATTGGAGACACCCCCTCATGAGCAACTACCCCAACACCCAACTGCTGATCGACAACCAGTGGTGCGACCCGAAGGACGGCGCCTCGCTCGCGGTGTTCAACCCGTCGACCGGCAAGGAAATCGGCCGCGTGGCCAAGGCTGGTACCGCCGACCTGGATCGCGCCTGTGCCGCCGCGGTCAAGGGCTTCGAGATCTGGCGCAACACACCGGCGGTGGAGCGCGGCAAGCTGATGCACAAGGCGGCCAGTCTGCTGCGCGAACGCGCCGGCGCCATCGCCGAGATGATGACGCAGGAGCAAGGCAAGCCGCTGGTCGAGGCCAAGGGCGAGACCATGATGGCGGCCGACATCATCGACACCTTCGCCGAAGAGGGCAACCGGGTCTACGGCCGCATCGTTCCGGCACGCAATCTCGCGGTGCGGCAGATGGTGTTGCGTGAGCCGGTCGGGCCGGTGGCGGCGTTCACGCCCTGGAACTTCCCAATCAACCAGGTGGTGCGCAAGCTGTCGGCGGCGCTGGCAACCGGCTGCTCGATCATCGTGAAGGCAGCCGAGGAAACGCCGGCGTCACCGGCCGGGCTGATCCGCGCGTTCGTCGACGCGGGAATTCCGGCCGGAGTGATCGGCCTGGTCTACGGCGATCCGGCGGAAGTGTCGGGCTACCTGATTCCGCACCCAGCCATTCGCAAGATCACCTTTACCGGCTCGACGCCGGTCGGCAAGCAACTCGCCGCGCTCGCGGGCAAGCACATGAAGCGCGCGACGATGGAGCTGGGCGGGCACGCTCCGGTGATCGTGGCCGAAGACGCGGACGTCGCGCTGGCCGTCAAGTCAGCCGGCGGCGCCAAGTTCCGAAATGCCGGCCAAGTCTGTATTTCGCCGACCCGTTTTCTGGTGCATGAAAGCATCGCGAAGGAATTCGTGAAGGCGCTGTCCGACTATGCCAGCGGCCTCAAGGTGGGCGACGGCATGGCCAAGGATTCAGCGATGGGGCCGCTCGCGAATCCGCGCCGCCTTACCGCGATGGCCGAGTTCACCGAGGATGCGGTCGCCAAGGGCGCGACGGTGTCGGTGGGCGGAAACCGCATCGGCGACTCTGGCAACTACTTCGCGCCGACGGTGTTCTCCGACGTACCGCTCGAAGCCAAGGTGTTCAACGACGAACCGTTCGGCCCGATGGCGGCGGTGCGTCCCTTCAACAAGCTGGAAGATGCGATTGCCGAGGCGAACCGCCTGCCCTACGGCTTGGCCGGCTATGCGTTCACCTCGTCGCTGAAAAACGCGCACCTGCTGGCGCAAAACGTCGAGGTCGGCATGCTCTGGATCAACCAGCCGGCCATGGCTTGGCCCGAAATGCCGTTCGGCGGTGTCAAGGATTCGGGCTATGGATCGGAAGGCGGGCCAGAGGCGCTGGAGGCTTATGTGAACACCAAGTCGGTGTCGATCATGAACGTTTGAGACGGTTTCATCCGGCGGGTGCCAGCGCTGCGCCTGCCGGGTTCTTAATACAACAATAAGGAGACAAGACATGCGCATTACTTCAATCTCACTGACGCTGGTGGCGTTCGCGCTGACTGCGGTGACCCCTGCCGCTTCGGCGCAGAAGCTCGACGGACCGCTCAAGATCGTCGTCGGCTATTCACCCGGCGGGTCGAGCGACCGGGTCGCGCGCATCGTCGGCGACAAGTTGCAAACGAAGCTTGGCGTTCCGGTGCTGATCGAGAATAAAACGGGCGCTGGCGGCCGCATCGCGGCGCAGCAGGTCAAGAGCACACCGGCCGATCAAAATGCGCTGATGATGGGCAACCCGGCGGTGCTCGTGGTCGCGCCGATGGTGTTCAAGGACATCGGCTACGACGCCATCAAGGACTTCGTGCCGGTCTCGCAGGTCAGCGACTATGAATTCGGGCTGGCGGTATCGAAGACGGTGCCAGTCAAGGAACTGTCGCACCTGATCGCATGGCTGCGCGCCAATCCAGACCAGGCCAACTTCGGCGTGCCGGCGACCGGCAGCCTGCCGCACTTTTTCGGCTTGATGCTGGCCGAGGAAGCCAAGGTGCCGGGCCAGGTCGTCGGCTACCGAGGCTCGGCGCCGCTCATCACCGACCTCATCGGCGGCCAGATTCCGGTGGCGTTCGACACGCTGGAGACGCTGTTGCCGCAGCACGAAGCCGGCAAACTGCGCATCCTCGCGGTGTCCGGCGCTAAGCGCTCGCCCTTCGCACCGAAGATTCCGACGTTGAAGGAATCAGGGCTGAACCTGGTGGTTACTGGCTGGAACGCATTGTTCGCACCGGCATCGATGCCGCGCGAGCGGGTCGAGATGCTGGCCAAGGCCACGCGGGAGGTGATGCAGGACCCGGATACGCTGCGCCGATTCGAGGATGCAAAGATGACGCCGGTGGCCAGCACCCAGGCGCAGACGGAGGCGATGCTCAAAGCGTTTCGAGCGCAGTGGGAGCCGGTGGTGAAAAAGTCGGGCTACCAACCCTGATGCACGCGGCCGGCGGCCAACGCTGGCGGGATCGCAGCAACAACCACCACGGGACCAATCGATGACAACGTCGCGTTCATCCAGGCCAAACATCATCTTCATCGTCGCGGACGACCTGGGCTTTGCGGATCTCGGCTGCTACGGCGGGCGTGAGCCGGTGTCGCCGGTGCTCGACCGGATGGCCGCCAATGGTCTACGGCTGACCCAAGGCTACTCGAACGCGCCGGTTTGCTCGCCGACCCGGTTCGCGCTGATGACCGGCCGCTATCAATACCGGCTGCGCGGCGCGCTGGAGGAGCCAATCAACAGCCGAAGCCGCGGCAGCACCACCCTTGGTTTGCCGCCCGAGCATCCCACCCTTCCCTCGCTACTCAAAACCAGCGGCTACCGTTGCGCGCTCATCGGCAAGTGGCACCTGGGCTACCCGCCCACGTTCGGGCCGCTGCGTTCGGGCTTCGACGAGTATTTCGGCCCGCTGGCCGGTGGCGTCGATTACTTCACCCACTGCGATTCGGCGCAGAAGCACGATCTCTGGGCGGGCGATGAAGAGGTGCACGAAGTCGGCTACCTAACCGACCTCATCTCGAAGCGCTCGGTCGACTACATCGATCGGATGGCGAAGCTGAATGAGAAAGACGAGGCGCCGTTCTACCTCTCGATCTGCTACACCGCACCGCACTGGCCGTGGGAGACGCGCGATGATGCGGGCGTTGCGCCCGAAGTCGCGAAAAACCTGTTTCACCTCGACGGCGGCAACATTCACAGCTACCGCCGGATGATCCAGCACATGGACGAAGGGATCGGCTGGGTGTTCGATGCGCTCGAGCGCAACGGCATGAGCGAGAACACCTTGGTCGTGTTCACCAGCGACAATGGCGGCGAGCGCTTTTCCGACAACTGGCCGCTGGTCGGCGGCAAGATGGACCTGACCGAAGGCGGCATTCGGGTGCCATGGATCGCGCAGTGGCCGGCTGTGATCCCGCCGGGCGCGGTCAGCGCGCAGCACTGCATGACGATGGACTGGTCGGCCACGATGCTCGACGCCGCCGGTGCGGCGGCCGATCCCGGCCACCCGCTCGACGGTGTCTCACTGATGCCGGTGCTGCGCGATCCTTCCACGAACTTCGAGCGGCCGCTGTACTGGCGCATGAATCACCGCGGCCAGCGCGCGCTGCGCCAGGGAAACTGGAAGTATCTTCGGGTCGACGGGCACGACTATCTGTTTGACATCCCGGCCGACGAGCGCGAGCGGGCCAACCGGGCCAAGCGCGAACCGGATCGCCTCGCCGCGATGCGCGCCGACTGGGAGGCCTGGAATCAGGCGATGCCACCGATTCCAGAGGACGCCACGATCAGCCTCTGCTACTCGTATGCTGACATGCCGCAACGGTGACGGCGGCACTATTTGGCGGACGGCGGGCATTGCCTGACGGCTGGCCGGTTCGGCGTGCCAATCGGCGATGGTCGGACGTCGGTAGGCGTCGATAATGGGCGCTACAGCAATCCAGTTTTTCGGACTCACTGACCCATGGCGGCCGGCTGATCCCGTGTGTTGCCGACCTCACTGCGCCAATCGCGCACTTTTCTCGACTTTCAGGCTTTCATGGTCAAGGGTTACCGCCTCATAGCGTCCACCGGCATCCACAAGGGTGATCGCGACTACCAGCAGGACCAAGTGGCGCTGCTGCGGCATCGCAACGCCAACGGCTGCGTGCTGGGCGTGGTGGCGGACGGCATGGGCGGGCGCAGCGGCGGCCGCAAGGCGTCGGACCAGGTCATGCTCACGGCCAGTCAGCTGTTTGAGCGTTACGACCCGGAAACCGATGATGCGACCAGCCTACTGTTGCAGCTAGCGCGCGAGGCCCACACCGTCATCAAGTTGACGGCCATTTCATCGGAGCAGGAGCCGCACAGCACCATTGCCGCGTTCCTGATCAACCCCGGCGGCGATTGCCACTGGGTCCATGCCGGCGACTCGCGTCTCTACCACTTTCGCCTCGGCAAACTCGTCAAACGCTCGCTCGACCATTCCTACGTGCAGGCGTTGGTCAACGCGGGCAAACTCGATCCGAGCGAGGCGGCGGATCATCCCAAAGCGAACATCCTCATCGGCTGCCTCGGAACCGAAGCCGAGCCGCCGCTTGAATCGCACCTGATCACGCGGGTGCAGCCGGGCGACGTGATCATGGCGTGCAGCGACGGTATCTGGCATTTCTTCAAGGACGCTGAATTAGGCGAACTGGTCGCGTTGAGATCCCCGCGGGCGGCCACCGAGCAGTTGATCGACATGGCCCGGACCCGCAGCCATGGCGGGGGCGATAACCTGTCTCTGGTGGTCGTGAAGATCGAACCGCTAACCGTACCGCAGGCCGAAGCTGACAGCGCCGCAGCCGGCTGACACCACCCCACGCTCGTCGGTCAGCGCACCGGGTCAGGTGCAGGCAAGGGCGTCGCGGCCGGCGGTAGGACGACAAACGGCGGCATGGCAGGAAGCGGCGCCGCCGTCTTTCCCTTCGCGGCGTTGTCATGCAGCACCTTGGCCTTGTGCTCGGCCGCTTCCTTCCGTTTCTCTTCGTAGCGCGCGGCGTTGGTTTCAGCCTCGGACGCGCGTTCGGCCCGGGTCCGGGCGTCTTCGGCACGGCGCCGCTCGGCGGCGACTGGATCGGTTTTCTGACGCGGTGCTATCGGTGGATTTGTAGACCGGCGGGCCTCTGCCGGCCGCGCGGGTGCAAGTGGCTTGGGCGAAGCAGTGCGTTCCGCCGGTGTGGCGGCCTGCCGCGTCTGGGCCGCGGTCTCGTTGCGGGCACGCTCCTGTTCGCGCTCCGCGATCTTCTGTTGCTGCTTCGCGGCCTTGCGCTGCCGCTCGGCATCATTGAGCGCGATCTCCTGCTGGCGCAATTGCGCCAGCGCCCCACGGCGTGTTGCCCTGCGCTCGCGCAGGCAATCGTTGACGGCAAAGCGCTGATAGCACTGTTTTTGGCCAACCGCGAACGCCGTCTCGATTTCGCGCCGTTCCAGGGCGATTCGCTCGCGGGCGGCCAGCGACTCGGTCGGCTCACCTTCGAGCTGGGCGAAGGCGGGTGCCGCGGCGGTGAGCACGCAGCAAGCCACGCAGCGGACAAAGAGGCGTTTGAAAACTTCGTTCATGTCAATGCAGTGTCCACCATCCGACGATCGAGCGCGAGGAACGCGGCCGACCGCATTTCGTTGAGGCGGGAGACGGTGCGCGGAAACTCATGCGCCAGCGGCCCTTCGGTATACAACCCCTCGGGCGGCACCTCGGCCGACATAATTAGCTTGACCCGCCTGTCGTACAGCACATCCACCAACCAGGTAAAGCGGCGCGCCTCGGATGCCATCCGCACCGGCATGTGCGGCACGTCGGACAGCAGCAGGGTATGGAATTGCGATGCGATTTCGAGGTAGTCGTTCTGCGATCTCGGGCCACCGCACAACGTCCTGAAGTCGAACCACACGACGCCGCCGGCCTTGCGCCGGGCCTTTATCTCGCGCGATTCGATGTGCAGCACTGGGTTCTCGTCGCGCGCTTCGGCAAGGCGCTCGAATGCTTGGGCCATCTTCGCGTCCGCCTCGGGGCCGCACGGCACGTGATACAGCTCGACCTGTTCCAGCGTCAGGCGCCGATAGTCGGTGCCGTTGTCGACGCTGATCACCTCCAGGTGTTTCTTGAGCAGTGCGATCGCAGGCAATATGCGGTCGCGATGCAGGCCATCCGGATACAGGCCATCAGGATGAAAGTTTGACGTCGTCACGAACCCAACGCCGTTGTCGAACAGCGACTTGAGCAGTCGGTGCAGGATCATCGCGTCGGTGATGTCGGCTACGTGAAACTCGTCGAAGCAGATCAGCTTGTGGCGCTTAGCGATGCGTCGTCCGAGTTCGTCGAGCGGATCGGCGGTGCCGGCCAGATCCGACAACTGCCGATGTACCTCGCGCATGAACTCGTGAAAGTGCAGCCGGGTCTTGCGCTTGATCGGCACCGCTTCGTAGAAGCACTCCATGAGAAAGCTCTTGCCACGCCCGATGCCGCCATGCATGTACACGCCGCGCGGTATGTCGATCCGGTTGATGAACCTCTTTAGGGGGCTGGAGCGTTTTTCCTTGTAGGCACCCCACTCGCGCGCACAGCGCTCGAGAGCGGCCACCGCCTTCAATTGCGCCGGATCGCTCGTGTAGCCCCGTGCTTTCAGCTCGCGCTCATACAGCGACTTGACGCTCATATCGCGTCTTGGCTACGCAAAGGGTCCAGTTCCGGATCGATCGCCGTGGCGAATTCAAGCCAGAACGGCATCGCGCGTACCGCAAGCAAGAGCGACAACCTGCACGGTCGATCCGGGGTTGGGGAGTTAGAAGTTCAGGGTGCGCTTGTCGACCGCCAACGCCGCTTCCTTGGTCGCTTCTGACAGCGAAGGATGGGCGTGACAAATGCGCGCGATGTCTTCGCTGCTAGCCTTGAACTCCATCGCCACCACGGCTTCGGAAATCAGTTCACTGACCATTGGGCCGACCATGTGCACGCCGAGAATCTCATCGGTCTTGGCGTCGGCGATAAACTTGACCATGCCGGTCGTATCGCCAATCGCGCGCGCGCGGCCATTCGCAAGGAACGGGAAAGTCCCCGCCTTGTAGGCGCGGCCTTCGGCCTTGAGCTGCTGCTCGGTCTGGCCGACCCAGGCAATTTCAGGGCTGGTGTAGATCACCCATGGCACCGTGTTGAAGTTGACGTGCGGATGCTGGCCCGCGATGCGCTCCGCGACCGCGACGCCCTCTTCCTCGGCCTTGTGCGCGAGCATCGGCCCGCGCACCACGTCGCCGACGGCCCAGACGTTGGGCAGGTTGGTTTTGCAGGCAGCATCGACCTCGACGAAGCCGCGCTCGTCGAGCTTCAGGCCGACGCTTTCCTCGTCCAGCCCCGCGGTATTAGGCAACCGGCCGATCGAGACGATCAGCTTGTCCACTTCGAGCATCCGCGCTTCGCCCTTGGCATTGGCATAGCTCACGCTCACGCCTTTCTTGCCCACTTTGATTTCACCCACCTTGACGCCGAGCTCGATCTTCAGGCCCTGTTTGTCGAATGCCTTCTTTGCTTCCTTCGCGATCTGTTCGTCGACCGCACCGAGGAAGGTCGGAAGCGCTTCGAGCACCGTGACCTCGGCTCCCAGACGACGCCAGACCGACCCCATTTCGAGGCCGATCACGCCGGAGCCGATCAGCGCCAGCTTCTTCGGCACCGCGCCCACACGGAGCGCTCCGTCGTTGGACAGGATTTGCTCTTCATCGAACGGCGCCCCCGGCAGTGCACGCGGCACCGACCCGGTGGCCACGATCACATGCTTGCCGACGATCGTCTCCTCCGCCTCGCCGGCAACCTTGATATGCAAGCCGTCATCACCGCTTGAGACGAACGAGCCACTTCCATGAAAAAACGTGACCTTGTTCTTCTTGAACAAGTACAGGATGCCGTCGTTGTTCTGCTGAACCACTGCGTCCTTCCGCGCCAGCATTTTCGACACATCCATCGAAAGGCCCTTGACTTCGATCCCGTGGTCGGCGAAGTGCTTGCCCGTGTTCTCGTAGTTCTCCGACGATTGCAGCAACGCCTTCGACGGGATGCAGCCAACGTTGGTGCAGGTGCCGCCCGGCGCCGGGCCGCCTTTGCCATTCTTCCATTCGTCGATGCACGCGACGTTGAACCCGAGTTGCGCGGCGCGAATAGCAGCGATATAGCCGCCCGGACCGGCGCCGATCACGACGACGTCGAAGTTCTTTGACATGTTGTTCTCCCGAGAATGCAAGCAGGCCAAAAGGCCCGCCTGCCGATCACGACTTGACGATCAAATATCGAACAGCAGCCGCGCCGGGTCTTCCAGCGCGTCTTTCATTGCGACCAGCCCCAGCACCGCTTCGCGGCCGTCGATAATGCGGTGGTCGTAGCTCATCGCAAGGTAGTTCATCGGCCGCACCACGACCTGGCCGTTTTCGACCACGGCCCGCTCCTTGGTCGCATGAACACCGAGGATCGCCGACTGCGGCGGGTTGATGATCGGCGTGGACAGCATCGACCCGAACACGCCGCCGTTGGAAATGGAGAACGTGCCGCCGGTCATCTCCTCCAGACCGAGCTTGCCGTCGCGCGCCTTGGCGCCGTATTCAGCGATTTTCTTTTCGATGTCGGCAAAGCCCATCTGGTCCGCGTTGCGCAAAATCGGCACCACGAGGCCGCGTGGCGAGCCGACCGCGATGCCGATGTCGAAATAGCCGTGGTAGACGATGTCGGTGC
>JBDTRV010000068.1:0-9064 GCA_039931475.1 Burkholderiales bacterium
CGGTGGTCCAGGTGCCCAGAAAGGTCGGGCCGCTCACGGTCGAACTCGAAACCACGGTGTTCAAGCCGCGGGGCGACGGGCCGTTTTCGATCGTGCTGATGAACCATGGCAAGACGGCGGGCGACCCGCGCTTTCAGCCGCGCTATCGGCCGCGCCAGGCGGCGGCTTTCTTTCTCGATCGCGGCTATGCGGTGGTGGCGCCGATGCGGCAGGGTTTTTCCAAGTCCGGCGGCGCCTACGTCGGCGGCGGCTGCAACATTGAAAGCAACGGCCGCGCACAGGCCGACGATCTGGCGGCGGCGCTCGACTATGTGCGCACGCAACCTTGGGTCGACAAGGACCGGATCGTCGTGCTCGGCCAGTCGCACGGCGGTTGGGCCACGCTTGCGCTCGGCGCGCGCGGCTATCCCGGTGTCAAGGGGCTGATCAATTTCGCGGGTGGGCTGAGGCAGGAACGGGGCTGCACCGGCTGGCAAGGCAATTTGGCGCGCGCGGCTGGCGCTTACGGCAAGGGGACCCACTTGCCGTCGCTCTGGCTCTACGGCGACAACGACAGTTTTTTCCCGGTCGAGGTCTTTCGCCCGATGCACGAGCGGTACCAGGCGGCCGGAGGCAAGGCCGAGTTGATCGCCTACGGGAAGTTCGGCAACGATTCGCACACCCTGTTCGCATCGCCCGATGGGGCGCGCATCTGGCATGAGCCGGTGGCGCGGTTCTTGAAGTCGATCGGCGTGCCGTGGGAGCCGAAAACTGGCGACGGCGCGGCGGCGGAAGTTGGCGAGAAGCGCGCCCCGTGAAAATCGACCTGCCGTTGTCCATTCCGCCTGCACACCGTTGAATCGACAAAACCGATGACAGCAAGCCGAAAGCTCATCAGTTCCGGATCGACCTTCGAGGCCGAGATCGGGTATTCGCGCGCCGTCGTTCAGGGAGCCTGGGTGTTCGTGTCGGGCACGACCGGCTTTAACTATTCGACGATGACGATTGCCGAGGGCCTGCAGGAACAAACCGAACAGTGCTTGAAGAACATTTCGTCCGCGCTTGAACAAGCTGGTTCATCGCTCGCCGATGTTGTTCGTGTGACCTATGTGTTGCCAAAGGCCGCGGATTTTCCTGAATGCTGGCCGATTCTGCGCAGGTACTTTGGGGAGGTGCGGCCCGCGGCGACGATGATCTCGGCCGGTCTTGCCGATCCGAGAATGCGCATTGAAATCGAGGTAACGTCGCTGAAGCAGAGTTGACGTGAAGAGGGGCGTTGCTGGGTCAACGCTTTCGAGCGGAGAAGTGAAGATTGAATGCAGCGGCCCTGACCGGCTGCGCCACCGAGGAGTTGCATGTTCAAGAAAATTCTGATTGCCAACCGTGGCGAGATCGCCTGCCGAGTCGCGGCCACCGCACGCCGCATGTCGATCAAGACCGTGGCGGTCTATTCGGATGCGGACGCCCATGCCAAGCACGTCGCGGTCTGCGATCAAGCGGTGCACATCGGCGGCAGTGCGCCGAAGGACAGTTATTTGCGCTGGGAGCGCATCCTCGAGGCCGCGAAAGACACCGGCGCGCAAGCGGTTCATCCGGGCTACGGGTTCCTGAGCGAGAACGAGGACTTCGCGCAAGCCTGTGCCGACGCCGGCCTTGTCTTCATCGGCCCGCCGCCGTCTGCAATCCGCGCGATGGGACTCAAGGCCGAGTCGAAGCAGCTCATGGAAAAGGCTGGCGTCCCGCTCGTGCCCGGCTATCACGGCGCGGATCAAGACCCGGCGCTGCTCGAATCGGAAGCCAAACGCATCGGCTATCCGGTCTTGATCAAGGCCAGCGCGGGCGGCGGCGGCAAGGGGATGCGGATCGTCGAGAAGGCGAAGGATTTTTCGGCCGCGCTCGCATCCTGCCAGCGTGAGGCGAAGAACAGCTTCGGCCTGGACGCGGTGCTGATCGAGAAGTACGTGCAGCGGCCGCGTCACATCGAGATTCAGGTGTTCGGCGACTCACAGGGCAACTACGTCCACCTGTTCGAGCGCGATTGCTCGGTGCAGCGGCGGCACCAGAAGGTGCTTGAAGAGGCGCCCGCGCCAGGCATGACCGAGGCGATGCGTAAGCAGATGGGCGAAGCTGCGGTGGCGGCGGCGCGGGCGGTGAACTACGTCGGCGCGGGCACGGTGGAGTTCATTGTGGAGCAGCGCGATGGATCGAGCGCCGCGACGGGCCGCCCCGAGCAAGCGAGCGCCCCCTCGGGCGGCAGCGAGGACACGACAGTGCCGAGCGTGGGGGCCGCATCCACGATGAGTTTTTTCTTCATGGAGATGAACACGCGCTTGCAGGTCGAGCATCCGGTGACGGAGGCAATCACCGGGCAGGACCTGGTCGAGTGGCAGCTCAAGGTCGCGTCGGGCGAGGCGCTGCCGCTCGCCCAAACCGATTTGAAAATTAACGGCCACTCGATCGAAGCACGCATCAGCGCCGAGAGCCCAGACAACGATTTTCTGCCCGCCACCGGCACCTTGCACGTCTACAGCAAGCCGGATTGCGTGAGCTTCACCCGTGGCCCGGTGCGCATCGACGACGGTGTGCGCGAGGGCGATGCGATCTCGCCGTTCTACGACCCGATGATCGCCAAGCTGATCGTGCATGGCGACACGCGCGAGCAAGCCCTTGCGCGACTCGACGAAGCGCTGGCGCAACTGCACATCGTCGGCCTTTCGACCAACGTGCAGTTCCTGCGCCACGTGCTCGCAACGCCGTCGTTCTCGCACGCGAATCTGGACACCGCGCTGATCCCGCGCGAGAAGGATTTGCTATTCAAACAAGAGCACGTGGGCCTTGCCATGGCTGCGGCGGCGGCCATTTCGCATACTCTTTTGGACGAGCGCGCGCTTGAAACCGATCATCCGTTCAGCCGGCGCGATGGCTGGCTTTCGCACGGCGTGCACAAGCGCCGCTTCGAGTTCGAATTCGGCGGCTCGCACGCCTGCGCCGAACTGGTTTATCTGCACGATGGCGCGCTGCAACTTTCGGTCGACGATGAGGGCGGGTTGCTCACGTTCGCGCGCAAGGCGGGCGACGCGATCGAGTTCGAATTCGCCGGCCACCGCGTGCATGCCACGGTGCACCGCCACGGCGAAGATTTGCACGTGTTCACGCCGGTCGGCGCCACCCGCATCACGATGATCGACCTGTTCGCCCATGCCGATGAACACGCGGCCGAAGGCGGCCGCCTCACGGCTCCGATGCCGGGCAAGATCGTGTCGTTCGCCGTCAAGGCCGGCGACAAGGTCGAAGCCGGCCAGCCGCTCGCGGTGATGGAAGCGATGAAGATGGAGCACACGGTGGCCGCGCCGGCCGATGGCGTGGTCGAGGAACTGCTCTATGCGCCTGGCGATCAGGTGGCGGAAGGAGCCGAATTGCTGCGCATCGGCGCGGTGGAAACGGCCAAGGCATGAGCGCGGCGCGGCGATTTCGGGGTGCTGCCATCGATCGGGCGGCGACTCATCGCCAAAGCAATGTCGCGAGCAACGACGCAAGTCGAGGCGATTGCTATTGTTTAAATAGCATGGAAACTATGATGGACGAGCGGTAGATGCATATTTCTTTCCAATTTTCGGCTCACGAGTTTCAATGCTGATCACTTTTTGCGCCACCCACACCAAGGCCGACGCCTGGATCGCAGCACTGCGCAACGCGTTGCCGAACGCCACGGTCGAGGAATGGCAGCCGGGCGCGCCGCAGGCCGATCACGCCGTGGTCTGGGCGCCGCCGCAACAGTTCCTCGACGAGCAACCGCGCCTCAAGGGCATCTTCAACATGGGCGCCGGTGTCGACGCGCTGCTCAAGCTGCGCCTGCCCGAAGGTGCCGTGTTGGTGCGCCTGGACGACGCGGGCATGTCGGTGCAGATGGCCGAGTTCGTCTGCCATGCGGTGATCCGGCACTTTCGCGAGCTCGATGTCTATGCGGCCGAAGAGGCCAACGCGAAGTGGGCGTTTCGCAAGCCGCGCCGGCGCGCCGATTTCACGATCGGCGTGATGGGGCTGGGCGTGCTGGGCCAGAGAGTGGCCGAGGCGCTGAACATCTTCGAGTTTCCCGTGCGCGGCTGGAGCCGGTCGCCGCGGCATCTGCCGCATGTGGAGTGCTTCGCGGGCGCGGAACAGTTCGCAGGCTTCCTTGCCGGGTCGCGGATTCTGGTCTGTCTGCTGCCGCTGACAAGCGAGACCACGAACATCATGAACCGCAAGGCGCTGTCGCAACTGCCGCAAGGCGGCTACGTGATCAATGTTGCACGCGGCGAGCATCTGGTGGACGACGACCTGATTGCACTGATCGACAGCGGTCATCTGGCAGGCGCCGCGCTCGACGTGTTCCGCACCGAGCCGTTGCCGGCCGAGCATCCGTTCTGGGCACATCCGAAGATCACCGTCACGCCTCACACCTCGGCCCGCACCTTGCGTGACGACACGGTGGCGCAGATCGCAACCAAGATCGAGGCCTTGCAGCGCGGCGAGCCGATCCGCGGGATTGTCGATCGGGGCCGGGGCTACTGAATGTGCGGCGCTGAAGTCACGCGGTTTCCCGAAGCCGTCCAACGAGTCGCGCATGCGCTGCAGGACAAGGGCCATCCGCATTCACCCCAAATGCTCGACAACGCCGCGCGCACCGCGCAGCAGGCGGCCGACGCTTTAGGCGTCGCGGTCGGCCAGATCGCCAAGAGCATCGTGTTTCGGCGCAAGGCGGACGCCGCCGCGGTGCTCGTGATCGCATCCGGCGACCGGCGGGTCGACGAGAAGAAGGTCGATGCGCTGGTCGGCAAGACCGGCCGCGCCGATGCGGAGTTCGTTAAAGCGAAGACCGGCTTCACCATCGGCGGTGTGTCCCCGGTCGGCCATGCGACTGAAGCCGTGGTGCTGATCGACCGCGAGCTGTTCCGCTTCGGGGAGATATGGGCGGCGGCCGGACACCCCCATGCGGTGTTTGCGTTGCGCCCAGACGATTTGCCGAGGCTCACCGGCGCGCCGGTGAGCGACATCGCACTAGACGAGGGCGCTGTGTGACCAATGCCGAAATCATGGCCGAATGCGCCCGGCTGACCAGCACCATGGGTTCGCCGCTGCCATCGCCGTGCATCTCGGTGTGCATCATGGACGACGCCCAGGAGCTGTGCACGGGGTGCCTTCGCACCATCGACGAAATCATGGCGTGGGGCGCGCTCAGTGAGCCAGCCAAGCGCGCCATTTGGCAGAAGATCGAGCAGCGCGCGGCAAAGGCGCTTGCAGCAGAACGGTCAACCGACGGACCATCGACATGAAACGGATCGACTTCTACTTCGACTTCATCTCGCCCTATGCGCATCTCGCGTTCGAGCAGTTGCCCAACGCGCTGATGGGCCTCTCCTACTCGGTCACGCACAAACCGGTCGTGTTCGGCGCCGTGCTCAAGGCGCGCGGCCAGCGCGGGCCGGCCGAGATCGAAGGCAAGCGCGACTGGACCTATCGGCACGCGCTGTGGCTTGCGCGCGAACACGGCATCGAGCTGCAAATGTCCGCGAGCCATCCGTTCAACCCGCTCGCATTGCTGCGGCTCGCGGTCGCCTGCGACCAAGAGGGGCTGCCGAATCGATACGTTTGCCAGACGATCTTCCGCCACGTCTGGCGCGGCGGCCTCGAAGCGGCCGATGCGGATCGGCTCGCGGCGTTGCAGCGCGAGCTTGCGCCGCCGCGCGATCCGGGCGACGAAGCGGTCAAGCTGCAACTGCGCGCCCATACCGAAGAAGGCCTCGCGCGCGGCCTGTTCGGCGTGCCGACCTTCGCGGTGGACGACAAGCTGTTCTGGGGCTTCGAAGCGCTGCCGATGCTGCGCGCGTACCTCGAAAACGACGACTGGTTCGACGGGCCGGGCTGGGCAGCGGCGGGCGAGCGACCGGTTGGCGTGATGCGCTGAAGTTGCATCGAAGCCACGGATTCGTATGTTTTTGCGGGTTATCCCTTTCGGGTGATTCCCTCGATTCGCCTGTTCCGAGGCCGATTCATCGCGGCTTGTAAGTTAATGTTCAACCTTGGCGTTCGGATTCGATGAACGGTACGCGGCGGTGCCTTGTGCGCGGCGCTTTTGGTATGTGACAAACCTCAACGAGGAGACTTCATGTCGTTAGACAAAACCAGTCAAGCCTACTGGAGTGCGGTGATCGGCCTGCTCACGCGGATCCTGATCGTCTGGTTCCTGGTGTCGTTCGGCGCGGGCATTTTGTTCGCCGAGTGGCTCAACCAATTTCACCTCGGTGGCTATCCGCTCGGGTTCTGGTTCGCCCAGCAAGGCTCGATCTACATCTTCATCATCCTGATCTTTTATTACGGATGGCGAATGGGTGAGATCGACAAGCGTTTCGACGTGCATGAAGACTGAACAGGGCTGACCCATGGATCTGCAAACACAAATCTACATCGCTGTCGGCCTGAGCTTCTCGCTCTACATCGGCATCGCCATCTGGGCCCGGGCGGGTTCAACCAGCGAGTTTTATGCTGCCGGCGGCAGCGTTCACCCGATCACCAATGGCATGGCCACCGCGGCCGACTGGATGAGCGCTGCGTCGTTCATCTCGATGGCCGGCCTGATCTCCAACATGGGCTACGGCGGCGGCCTGTTTCTCATGGGCTGGACGGGCGGCTACGTGCTGCTCGCGATGCTGCTCGCACCGTACCTGCGCAAGTTCGGCAAGTTCACCGTGCCGCAGTTCATCGGCGACCGCTTCTATTCGCGCAGCGCCAGCACGATCGCGGTGGTTTGCCTGCTAACTGCGTCGATCACCTACATCATTGGTCAGATGACGGGCGTGGGCGTGGCGTTCTCGCGCTTCCTTGGCGTGTCGTCCGAAACGGGCATCTACGTGGGTATGGCGATCGTGTTCGCGTATGCGGTGTTCGGCGGCATGAAAGGCATCACCTACACGCAGGTCGCGCAGTACATCGTGCTGATCCTCGCGTACACGGTGCCGGCGGTGTTCATCTCGCTGCAACTCACGGGCAGCGTGTTTCCTCAAGTGGGCCTGGGCTCCAACCTGGTCGGGCACGACGTGTCGCTGTTGTCCAAGCTCGATCAGGTCGTGACCGAACTTGGCTTTGGCAAATACACGACCTCGCTTCCGGGCAGCAAGCTCAACATGTTCATGTACACACTGTCGCTGATGATCGGCACCGCGGGCCTGCCGCACGTCATCATGCGATTCTTCACCGTGCCGTCGGTCAAGGCGGCGCGCTCGTCGGCTGGCTGGGCGCTGGTGTTCATCGCGATTCTGTACACCACCGCTCCGGCGGTGGCCGCGATGGCCAAGATGAACCTGATTCGCACCGTGACCCCAGGCGTGGTGATGAAGGACTCCAACCCGTTCACCGCCGATGCCGCGATCAAGTACGTCGATCGGCCTGACTGGATGAAGCGCTGGGAGACCACCGGCCTGCTCAAGTTCGAGGACAAGAACGGCGACGGCCGAATCCAGTACTACAACGACAAGACGACCAATGCCGAGGTGAAGCAGAAGGCCGAAGCGGCGGGCTGGAAGGGCAATGAGCTCGACGTGAACGCCGACATCATCGTGCTGGCCAACCCCGAGATTGCGTTGCTGCCCAACTGGGTGATCGCGCTGGTCGCGGCCGGCGGTCTGGCCGCCGCGCTGTCAACCGCCGCGGGCTTGCTGATGGCGATTTCCGCAGCCGTCTCGCACGACCTGATCAAAGGCGTTTTCAACCCGAAAATCAGCGAGAAAAACGAACTGCTTGCCGGCAAGATCGCGATGGCGGTAGCGATCGTGATCTCGGGCTGGCTCGGGTTGAATCCGCCGGGCTTCGCGGCCGGTACCGTGGCGCTCGCCTTCGGTATCGCAGCCAGTTCGCTGTTCCCGGCGATCATGATGGGCATCTTCAGCAAGAAGATGAACAAGGAAGGCGCGATGGCCGGCATGTTGGCGGGCCTGTTCGTCACCCTGTTCTACGTGTTCGCGCACAAGGGGCTGTTCTTCATCAAGGGTACCGGGTACCTCGACATGATCGGCGGCGCGAACAGCTTCTTCGGCATCACGCCGGAAGCCTTCGGCGCGGTTGGCGCAATGGTGAACTTCGCGGTCGCGTTCCTGGTCGACAAGGTGACCAAGGAGCCGCCGGAGCACATCCAGCACATGGTCGAAGCGGTGCGCATCCCGCGCGGCTCGAAGCTGGTGGACGGCTCGCACGTCTGACCGCGCTGTGTCGGTTCGAAGCCCTGCCGGTTGCTGCCGGCAGGGCTTTTTTCATTGATGCCCAACCGGTGTTCGGGGGCACGTGTCAGGAGTCTGGAATGGTTTTCGACGTCAACGTTGCGATGACCTGGGTGCTTTTTCTCGCGCTGTTTCCCATGGCGTTTTTCTGGCTGCGGCGGGCTTGGCGAATCGTGGTCAAGCGCGATTTTTCGGAAGTGGCCTTGAAGCACGGCGAGTCGCCGCCGAATCCGGAGAAGTTCGCACCGTACGAGATGCTGATCAACTTCGTCGCGGGCGTGGTGATCGTGGTCGTGATCGGGGCGGTACTGCTGGGCGCGGCCAGCTACGGGACCTGGTCGGCGGTTGCGGGGAGCACGATCTGGTGCAAGTTCTTCGCGAGCTTTGCGTTGTCAAGGCATGCGCATGTGGGGGTGGGGCGGGTTGGGAGGTGAGTTGTTGCTATCGTATTTGTAGCTGAATAGTTTTGTTGGACGGGCGTTGAAAGCCTATTTCTCGTGGTTTTCTGAGGCCGTTGGCCGGGAAATGCGCCCGGCGGCGCAGTTGCTTTCTTTTGCGTCGCCAAAAGAAAGTAACCAAAGAAAAGGCGACCCGACTGTTTGCGACCCTGCAGCTTCGCTGCGGGCAACCTGTGTCGCGGCGCTTCAGACGGGGTCCTCAGAAACTCGGCTATCGCCTCAAACATCTTCGGCCCTTGATCCGTCTGAAGCGCCGCCCCACAGGCGCATACAGATGGGAAATTGAACTCCGGATAGCCGAACAGCCGAACAGCCGAACAGCCGAACAGCCGAACAGCGGCCGAGCTTCAGCCTTCGCGCGCCATCTTTTCTTGCCGG
>JBDTRV010000069.1:0-8987 GCA_039931475.1 Burkholderiales bacterium
CGCGCTCTCGTCACGCGACGTGCAAAGCACCCGCCTCGGTTCGGCCGCGACCTGGGCCGGCCTGCATTCCTTTGCCGCACGCATTGCAAAGAAACGGTTGAAGGCGCCCGCGGCGACCTTGGCTTCGGATCAAGCGTCGACCCCGGTCGGTGGCAACCGTGCAAACACTACAATTTCGATAGCTGCGCACCAATACTGCACAAGCACAAGCGGCCTGTTTGATTCGATAAACTGTGCCCGATCGCTCGATCCTTGGCGCCTTGGTCAGGATGAGCCGCCGTAGGATGGGTCGCCATGCCATTTACGCTCCCGCTTCCATCGACGCTGCTGTTCCACGTCGGCTTCATCTTCGCCTGCCTGCTGCTGTACGCAGTCAGCACGCACGTGAACGCGCAGCGGCGGCATCCGTCAGCGGCCATGGCGTGGGTCATCACGATCGTGCTGATTCCTTATGTTGCTCTGCCGCTCTATCTGCTCGTCGGCAACCGCAAGATCGCGCGGCCGCCACGGCGTCACAAGCCGCCAAAGGATACGCGCGACTCGGCGCTCGGCAGCCCGGGCGACTGGGCCATCGACACGATCGAAGGCATGGGGCTCGGCGCGCCAGTGGGCAACACCGAGGTGCGCTTTCACGAGGATGGCAGCGAGGCGTGGCAGGAGCTGGCGCGCGTGATCTGCGCCGCCGAGCACCGTCTCGACATCTGCATCTATGTGTTCGGCCACAAGGAAGCCGCGCGCCGCATCAGCCAGTTGCTGCAGGAGCGCGCAGCCGCCGGCGTGCGCGTGCGGCTGTTGCTCGACACCTTCGGAAGCTGGAGCGCATCGCGCCCGATGTTGCGCCAGTTGCGCGCCGGCGGCGTCGGCGTGCGCTGGTTCATGCCGCTCATCGACAAACCTCAGCCGGGCCGCCTGAACATGCGCAACCATCGCAAGATCGTGGTCGCCGACGGAACCCTGCTGTGGAGCGGTGGCCGCAACATCGCGATTGAGTACTTCTTCGGCAATGACGATGCGCCGGCCTGGCTCGATCTGAGCTTCACCGTGGAAGGGCCGCTTGCCAAAGCGGCGCAACAACTGTTCGCCGAGCACTGGCGCCACGGCCGCGCGCCACTGGTCGCCTTGCTATTGCCCCGACGCACGCGGCGGCTCGCGATGGCGGCGGCGCGGGCCTCGGCCGCAACGCGCGCGGAAGCGGATGCGGCGGTGGCCAACGCGGGTCCGGGGAATGCGCTCGCGGCTGTGGCGAATGGAACCGTCGCCGATGCATCGGCGAAACGGGCGGCGGCGCCAGGCGGCGCGGAAAACGCCTACCTCCCTGGCAGCGATGGGGCGGCGCGGCGCGCGGGCGGAGCCACTCCGACGCCCGGCCGCGAGGCAAGTAGTACCACCGGCCTCGCCCACGTCACCCAACTGGTCCCCAGCGGCCCGGACCAGGCGGAGGACACGGTCTACGCATTGCTGCTCACCGCGATGTTTCGCGCGCGCGACCGGGTGCTCGCGGTCACGCCCTATTTCGTGCCCGACGACGCGTTACTCAAGGCGATGCGCCTGGCCGCACAGCGCGGGGTTCGCGTCGAGTTGATCGTGCCGCTGCGCTCGAACCACTGGCTCGCCGACATTTCACGCAACCGCGCGCTGCATGACCTGGCGGCCGCCGGCGCCCACGTCCGGCTGATGCCAAGGATGGTGCATGCCAAGGCCGTGGTCATCGACGACACGGTCGCCCTGGCCGGCTCGGTCAACCTGGATTCGCGCAGCCTGTTCCTGAGCTTCGAGATGATGATCGCGTTCTATTCGCCGGGTGACATCGACACCGTGACCCACTGGATCCAGCGCAACTTCGCCGAAGCCGAGCCCTACCGACTGCGGCAGCGGTCGCTCGCGCGGGAGATCGGCGAAGGGCTTGTCAGGTGGTTGGGATTTCAGATCTGATCGCGGGTGTTTCCCCAGCGCGGAAGCAAGCCGAAGCCAAAACAGATCCACCATTGACCCATCTGTTCCATCGAAATGCTCCGTTTTTTATGACTACTATTGGCAAGCCGTCAACCCAGCAGGAGCATCCACCATGAGCAGCCACGCCGAAGCGCGCCGTCAAGCCGTCGAATCCTCCATCGGTCAGATGAAGAGAACCATCGGCGCGGGGCCGCCGACGCGCGAGAAGATCGAGGCCGTGCTCGAGACACTCAAAAGGCTCGCGGGGGCGAAGGAACTCTGGCAGGAAGGCGACTTCCCGCCGCCCGAAGCCGGCGAGCACCAGGCACGCTACCTGATCGCCGAAGACCCGGACCAGAGCTATGCGCTGTACCTGAACGTAATGCGCCCCGGCAAGCGCATCGTGCCGCACAACCACACGACCTGGGCCTGCATTGCCGCGGTCGAAGGCATCGAGCACAACCGGGTGTACCGGCGGCTCGACGACGGCGGCGTGCCTGGTGTTGCGACGCTCAAAGAGACCGAGTGCGTGGTGGTCGAGCCCGGCTGCGGCATTGCGCTGATGCCCGACGACATCCATTCGGTTGAGATCCAGGGCGACCAGGTGATCAGGCACCTTCACATGTACGGCCGTGCACTGGAGACGCTGAACGAGCGTACCGGCTACGACCTGCAGGCGGGCACCTGCCAGACCATGGGCATCGGTGTTCAGACCCGTCGCTGATCGCACCCGTGGCAGCGCCCATCGACCCGTCAACGCTAAAGCGCTGGCTGCACGACGACAACGAGATTGCACTGCTCGACGTGCGCGAACACGGCCAGTTCGGCGATTCGCACCTCTTCTACGCCATTCCCCTGCCCTACAGCCGGCTCGAGGTCGACGTGACGCGGCTGGTGCCGCGGCGCAGCACACGGGTGGTGGTCAGCGACGCAGGCGATGAAGGCACGTCTGATGTTGCCGAGCGTGCGGCGACCCGGCTCGTGGCACTGGGATATGGCGACGTCTCGGTGCTGCAAGGCGGCACGCGCGGCTGGGCCTCGGCCGGGTACAAGCTGTTCGCCGGCGTCAACCTGCCGTCCAAAACCTTCGGCGAACTGGCAGAGCTGATCTATCACACGCCAAGAGTCAGCGCTGACCAACTGGCCGAGATGCTGGCGCGGCCCGAGCCGCCGGTGGTGCTCGACGGCCGGCCGGTCGCCGAGTTCCACTAGATGCACATCCCGGGCGCCATCTGCTGCCCGAACGGAGAGCTGGCGCTGCGCGTGCGCCGTCTGGTGCCCGATGCGGCCACGCCGATCGTCATCAACTGCGCCGGCCGCACGCGCAGCATCATCGGCGCGCAGACCCTTATCAACCTCGGCCTGCCGAACCCGGTGTATGCGCTGGAAAACGGCACGCAGGGCTGGTACCTGGCCGACCATGCGCTCGAGCACGGTGGCACGCGGCGCTATCCGGACGATTCGGCGAACGACTCCTTGCGCCCGGCAGCGCAAGCGTTGGCGCAGCGGTTCGAGGTGCCGATCGTCGATCCGGCGACCTGCCTTGCCTGGGCTGTCGATGCCACGCGCAGCCTGTTTCTCTGCGACATTCGCACAGCCGAAGAATTCGCCACCGGCAGCCTGCCCGGCGCACAGCACACGCCGGGCGGTCAGTTGATGCAATCGACCGACCAGTACGTTGGCGTGCGCGGCGCGCGGCTGGTGCTGTTCGACAACGATGGCGTGCGCGCGCCCACGGTGGCAAGCTGGTTGAGGCAGATGGGGCACGATGCGTGCGTGCTCGAGGGTGGGCTGGCAAGTGGGCTCGCACTTGAGCCGATCGCGGTCCCGGCGCCGCCGCCGCTGGGGACGATCGGCGCCAACGAACTGGCGGCGCGCCTGGAGCAAAACGACGTTACCGTGATCGACGTGCGGGCCGGCATGTCGTTTCGCGCCGGCCACATCGCGCAGGCGCGCTGGTCGATCCGCCCGCGGCTGAGTGAGTTGCTTCGTTCGATCGAGCCATCCCGGGCGCCGCAAGTGGTGCTGGTTGGTGACGATTCTTCTATGGCGGCCTGGGCGGTTGAGTCCGAATGGCCGGCTGGTCTTCCAGCGCCATGGCTGCTCGAACGCGGCATGGCCGCCTGGCGCGCAGCCGGTCTGCCGACCGTCGCAAGCCCAGACGACCCACCGGATTCCGACTGCATCGACTACCTGTTCTTCGTGCACGACCGGCACGATGGCAACAAAGCTGCCGCGCGCCGCTATCTGGAATGGGAGACCGGCCTGGTCGAACAGCTCGATGCAGAGGAACTGGCCGCGTTCAGGTTGCCGCTAAGCGCCGAATGACCACCGTTTTGCCATCCCCTTGTTCTTTTTCGTTGCTGGAGCTGTTCATGCCACTGACCGCACGTGTCGCCCGCCCTCTCTTCCACGCTGCTGCCGCGGCCTGTCTTCTGGGAACGCTTGCGCTGCCTGCGGGTGCACAGCCGCTGCCGCCGAAAAATGGCTTTCCGAGCCAGACCATCAAGTTCATGTCGCCATTCCCGCCCGGTGGCGGCAACGACGGCACCACGCGCCTCGTCTCGACGCGGTTGCCCGAGATCACCGGCCAGCCGGCCGTGGTCGAGAACCGCGGCGGTGCGGGCGGCAACATCGGTGCCAAGGCAGTGGCCGAAGCCAAGCCGGACGGCTATACGGTGCTGACCGCGCAGGTCTCGGTAATGGCCGTGAACCCCGCGCTGTATGCATCGGCCGGATTCGATCCACTGAAGGACTTCATCCCGATCACGCAGATCAACGCGGCGCCGCTGGCGCTGGTGGTACGCGAAGCCTCGCCCTACAAAACGTTTGCCGATCTGGCCGCGCGCGCCAAGGCCAGCGCTGGGTCGGTCACCTACGCCACGCCCGGCAATGGCACCTTGTCGCACCTGGTGGGCGTGGTGCTGAACAAGGACAGCGGCATCGATATGACGCACGTACCGTACAAGGGCGCGGGCCCGGCGATCACCGACCTGCTCGGCGGCCAGGTCGACCTGCTCGTGACCTCGACCTCGTCGATCGCCGGCATGCTGCAGACCGGAAAGATGCGCGCGCTGGCCGTGACCAGCCCTCGCCGGCTCGGCGTGTTCGCGAACGTTCCGACGCTCGAAGAATTGGGATACAAGAACGCGCGGTTCGAGGACTGGTATGGCATGTTCGCGCCGGCCGGCACGCCACCCGATCGCATCGCCTATCTGAACGAGGCGATCGTGCGCACCTTGCGGCTGCCCGAGGTCACCAAAGCGATCAACGACGGCGGCAGCGAAGTGGTGGCGAACTCGCCCGACGCATTTGCCAAACAGATGCGCGAAGACATCGAGCGTTGGGGCCGGGTCGTGAAACTGTCGGGCGCGAAGGTCGACTGACCGTATGGCCAAACCGCATGAGGCAGCGGCAGATGTGTCGCCGCAGACCCGGCTGCTGCACACGGGGAAGTGCCCTGTATTTGCCGGCGGCTCGGCCGTCAACCCGCCGCTGGTGCGCGCGAGCACCGTGCTGTTCGACAGCGTGGCCGAGCAGCGCGAGATGCGTGCGCGCCGGGGCAGCGAACGGCTGTTTACCTACGGCGCACGCGGAACGCCGACCACCTTTGCACTCGAAGACGCGATCAGCGAGCTCGAAGGCGGTTGGCGCACCAAGTTGTTCCCGACCGGCCTCGCAGCCATCGGCATGACCCTGCTCGCCTACCTGAAGCCGGGCGACCACGTGCTGATGTCCGATGCGGTGTATGAGCCGACGCGCAATCTCGCACGATCGTTTCTGGCGCCCTACGGGATCGGCTGCACATTCTTTCCGGCCGACGGCAGTGGCGTTGAGGCGCTGCTGCAGCCGACCACGCGCATGGTCTACGCCGAGTGCCCGGGATCGCTCGTGTACGAGTTGTGTGACCTGCCGCAACTGGCGACCATCGCCCATGCGCAGGGCGCGCTGCTGGTCGCCGACAACACCTGGGGTTCGGGCTTGCAGTACCATCCGCTCGCGCTCGGCGCCGACGTGTCGGTGATGGCCGCGACCAAATACCTTTCGGGCCATTCGGACGTGATGATGGGCAGCGTGGCCACCACCGAGGCGGCATGGCAGCCGCTGGCCGAGCGCAGCGAAGCGTTCGGCATGACCGTGAGTCCCGACGATGCGTGGCTGGTGCTGCGCGGAATTCGTACCCTCAAAGCGCGACTTGCGATGCATGAAGCCAACGCGTTGCAGATTGCGCAATGGCTGGAGGCGCGGGTGGAAGTGGCAACGGTGTTCTGCCCGGCTCTGCGGCAGCACCCGGGCCATGCGCTATGGCAGCGCGACTGCCGCGGCACCAATGGACTGCTCTCGTTCGAGCTGCAACCGCACATTGATGTGGCGGCTGCCGAACGGCTGGTCGACGGTTTGTCGCTGTTCGGCCTCGGCGCGTCCTGGGGTGGTTATGAAAGTCTGGTCACGCCGACCGACATGCGCCGTGCCCGTAGCGCGACCGACTGGAGCGAACGCGGCCAGGTGATTCGGCTGCACATCGGGCTCGAAGACCCGGTCGACTTGCTGCGTGATCTGGAAAACGGGTTTGCCGCGTTGGCGAGCTCTGCGCCTGAAGCTGGGCAAGCACCTCCAGCAGCGAGTACAAGCCAACCCTTTGATCGCCGGCCAACGGGTCAAAAATGATCGCTCGAATTTCGGGACTGACAAGCGATTGACGCTTTGACGCTATCAATGTACTTGATGCGCGACCTGCCGCAATCACTGACGCGTCATCCTTGGTGACAGAGCAAAAGAATTCACCGAAATGGTCCGCAAAGTCCTCCCAAAAAAGAAAAACAGCCTAGAGGCCGAAACCCCTAAGCTGTTGATATTCAAGGAAAAATTGGTGCGGCTGGCAGGAATTGAACCCACTACCCCTTGGTTCGTAGTCAACCCAAAGTAGTTGCAGTCGGTTGCAAGCGCCACTTCAAAGACAGTTATTCATCAATCAAATCAACGATCTATGGAATAACGTCTTGCAACAGCCGCCAGCGACCTACAATCGAAGCCACGCAAACTGTGGGGGCAAATGTGGGGGCAAAAGCAGAAGCAACGACGAATCGGCCGATCACAACGCTAGAGCTGAAGGCGCTGCGGCCGGCTGACGATGGACGCAAACTACGGCTGGGCGATGGACTGGTCGGGACGGTGCGGGCAGGTCATGACTGCGTGAGCGTGCATGTAGCGTGGCGTTACCGCATCGTCGGCAAGACGCGCGAAATCCGGCTCGGGACGTGGACGGCGAAAGGCAGCATCACGCTCAAGGCACTGCGCGACGAACGGGACCGGCTCGCCGCCGACCTGCGCCACGGCATCGACCCGATCGAGCGCCGGGCCGCCGACCGCCTTGCCGACGAAGTCGAGCGAGCCGAGCAAGCGCGCCACGACCGGCAACGCATAGATGCCGCACGCGCTGCCGAACTGGCACAGCAACGTCGGTTAACAGTCCCGGCGCTGTTCGACACATGGCGGCAGGCCGATCTACAACCGCGATTGCGGGCTGACGGCAAGCGCATGGGGCGCAAGGACGGCGGGCAGTACGTCGCCGAGCAGTTCGAGCGGCACGTCTTTCCGAAGATCGGCGACATGGCCGCCGAGGACGTCCGCAAAGCTGATTTGCTGGCCCTGCTCGACGCGCAGAAGGTGCAAGGCAAGATGCGCACGGCGAACGTGCTGCTGGCAGATCTGAAGCAGATGCTCGACTTCGCAGTAGAGCGCGAGCTGATCACGATGAATCCGCTGGCCAGCGTGAAGAAGTCGAAGGTCGGCGGCCCGAGCGTCGAACGCGACCGGATCCTGAGCGACGACGAAATCCGCTCGCTGGCACGCAACCTTGAAACCGCCCGGCTCGGCCCTCGCACGGAGGCAGCGATCTGGTTGACGCTGGCGACCGCGGTGCGCGCCGGCGAGTTAACCGGCGCAATATGGAGCGGCGCGCCGAACCTGGCGCGGCTGCAGTCGATAGCCGAGGCGGACAAAGTCAAGCTCGGCGTGATGGATGTGCAGGCGCGAACATGGCATCTGCTCGACACAAAGAACCAGCGCGAGCACACGATCCACCTGAGTGATTTCGCTCTTCGGCAGATTGTGGTGCTGGCGCAATACCGTGAAGTTCACGCCGACTCGACCGACCTGTCGCCGTGGCTATTTCCCGCGACCGACAACGCGCGACCGGTGTGCGTCAAGTCATTTGGCAAGCAACTGTCCGACCGCCAGCGCAGCGCTGAGGAACGCATGAGCAATCGCACGAAAGCGGTCGCATCGCTCGCCCTACCCGGTGGCCGTTGGACGGCGCATGACCTGCGGCGCACGGCGGCAAGCGTGATGGCGCGGCTCGGCTTTCCCGACTCGACTATTCACGAGTGTTTGAACCATGTGCAGGACGACAGAATGAGCCGCGTTTACATCCGCGACCGGCGCCAGACTGACCAGCGGCGCGCGTTCGACGCGCTTGGCAAGCATCTCGAACAACTGACGATCAGTGAGTGCACCAGCAGCAAAGTGATGACGCTTTTGAAGGCGGCTTAGAACTGGTTGCAACCAGGCTTGGCTATGGCGTGCTCCCTGTGACATCAGGCCGGGGCATCCTGCCGGAGCGCGCGCTGACTTCTTTTATGTAGGCGAAAAACAGGAATTTTAATGAGCGAAGGCGATCAAACAATTTTCCAAGACGACACGCCGGAACAGGTTTGTGACGCTGCCATATCACGCTTGGACGATTGTCTAAATGAGGTGTTGGACAGGAACAAAACAGAGCCCGACCAAGTTCGCAACAAGACTTTCGTCGCTATGTGGGGCAGCGACGTAACCGGGGAAGAACTCGAAGCCGACTTGGATGCGAGTTACGAGAACAAGCCGCCAATGATGCGGCAAGTGCTGCACCAAGCCGTTCTAATTTGTTGCGCCTATGCGATTCAAGGAATGAAGACGTATCAAGCTGGGGAGGACTTGAACCTGGCTTGGCGGTACGCCACCCGCTGCAGATTTTGGGAGGGGATCGTACAAAGCATGTGGAGCTTGCGCGAGCCGAT
>JBDTRV010000070.1:0-8787 GCA_039931475.1 Burkholderiales bacterium
CGCAACTGGTCGGCGCGCCAGCGCTGCCAGCCTTCAAGCTCACCGGCCTTGGCCAACGCGGCGTGGGCCTGGTTTTCGAGCTGGTCGTCAATCAGCTTGCCGTGCTCCTTGAGCGCGCCGCGCAAATTGCCAGCCGCACCGACGCTGCTTTTCACATGACCTTGCCCTACCTCCTGTTCCAGCCCCGAAATCGCGGCCCGAACCGCGTCGTTGGCCTTGGCACGCACTTCCGGCGCGACCGCGGGCTTCGGTTTCGGCTGGCTCGCCTCGGCCGGTACACCGCGCGCCTGCCGCAATTCATCGGCCCAGACCGGCACCGGCGGCAGTGGCGCCGCCGGATCGGCCGCGGCGGCGGCCGCTTGCGCGAGCGCCCCGTCGAACGCTTCCCACACCACCTGCAACTGCTGCTTCGATGCCTCGAGCAACGGCGGAAAGCGTGCGTCCACGCTGGCCCAGTTGGCATCGGCAAGCAGTGCATCAGCTTGCGCCTGCCAGTCAGTGACGTCGGCCTTCAGCGTGACATGCGCGGCCTGTGCATCGCGCCACGTCTTGGTCGAAAGCACCTCGATCCGCTGCGCAAGCAGGACGGCGGCTTCGCGTCGCACCTGCACCCGGTTCTGCAAATCCTCGATGCCCTTGACTCTATCGGCCAACTGGCCCTTGAGCGCGGCGAGCGGCTCGCGGGAAAGCGGGGCGCCGGCCTTGGCCGCATCGCGCTGCCAAGCGAGCGCATCGGCCAGGTTGAGCCGGGAAAGATCGAGCAGCGCCTGGGCCTTATGCGCCCATTCGGCGGCGGCCGTCTCCTGTCCGCGCGCTCGCTTGATTTCGTCGAGCCGCTCGCGCACCGGCTTGGCGGCGCCTTTGTCGCGGCCGCTCAGCTCCTTGAATACCGATTGAAGCTGCTCCGGGTGCGGGTCGTTTGCCAGCCAGTCCCGGATGCGGGCAGCGCGTTCGCCTGAGGTCGGCGCGGTAAAGGCACCGCCGGTCATGGCGTCGAGGGTGGGCAGGTCGTGGTGTTTGGTACTGTCTTGGGTCACGGCGGGGGCGGGTCGGTTGCGGCTGGAAGGGGCGTCGGCAGTGCGCACGCGCATCGGCCGGCGCTAACACTCTATGCAAAAGATCGGCGCTAAAGGAAACGAGAGTGGACGAGCGGGACGATGAGCGGGCGGACCGGTATTTTGACCAGTTTCGCAGGTCGTGCGGGAAGCGGCGCTATTGCTGGATGCCTTCGAGCACGACGAACAGCTTCACGTCGTCACCCACGAACGGCACGTATTTGCCCAGATCGAAGTCGCTGCGCTTGATGGTGCCGGTTGCGTTGACGCCGCACGCAGGCTTGTTCTTCATCGGGTGCATCATGCATTTGAAGTGCGTCACCTCGAGATGCAGCGGCTTGGTGACGCCCTTGATCGTGACGTTGCCGTCCACGCCCACCAGGTTGTCGAGCTTGCCGAACTCGAGTCGGCTCGAGCGGTAGGTGATGGCCGGATGATTCGCGGCGTCAAAGAATTGTTCGCCCTTGAGCGCGTCGTCAAAGATGCCCGATCCAGTATGAACCGAGTCGACCTTGATCGTCACGTCGACCTGGCCGGTCTGCCAGGGCAGATCCAGCACCACGGTGCCCTGCACGTCGTCGAAACGGTTGCGCTGGAAGCTGTAGCCGAGGTGGCTGTACTCGAAGAAGGCAAAGGTGTGATCGGCATCGCTTTTGTAGGTGGCGACGGGGCGCTCGGCAAGCGCTGGCCCGATCGACAACGCCAGCGCAAGGGAAACAGCGGAAAAAGATAGCTTCATCGTTGCGCTTTCCTGGAGTTGCATCATGACCGTCACGGCAGCAACACGAGCTTGAAGCGCACGATCACCTCGTTGGCCACCACGTCGGTCGATCCCCAGCCGCCCTGCCCAACCCCGAAGTCGAGCCTCTTGATCGGCAGACTGCCTTCGAGCACTGCGCGGTCGGCGCTGCTCTTCAATTCGGCTTCGAACGCGGCGAGTTTTGTCACGCCGCGCAGGGTCAACACACCTGCGACCTGAAAGCGCGAGTTGCCAGCCGGCTCGATCTTTCCAAGGTCGAAGGTCGCGGTCGGATGATGGCTCACGTCGAACCATGAAGCGCCGACGACCTCCTCGTTCGCTTCCTTCAACCCGGTATCGATGCTGGCCAGGTCGATCGTGACCTTGCCCTTCGCGCTCTGGGGAGCGGCCGGGTCCACCAGCAGGGTCGACTCGAACTTGCGGAAGCGCCCATCGACCGGCACGCCCATCTGGCGCGAGGTGAAGCTCACCTGGCTTGCCGCAGGGTCGAGCTGGCGGAACTCGGCCGCCAACACTGACGCGGCAGTGCACAGCGCGGCGACCAATACGAGAGGGACGAGGGTCAAGAAGAGGCGAGTCACGTGATCAATCTTGCTTCCAGTGGAACATACGGCTCATGACGCCGTCGCGGTCGACCATCCAGTGTTTCAGCGCCGCCGCGACGTGCAGCGCCACGAATGCAGCAAGGGCCCAATTCAGGTTGTGGTGCAGCGCGACCAGCGCCTCGCCGAGCACTTCGTGGCGAGCCAGTAGGTCGGGCAGCCGCCACAGGCCGAACAGCACCGTCGGCACCCCCTTGGCGGAACTCATGAGCCAGCCCGAAAGCGGCACGGCGGCCATCAGGACGTAAAGCAGCAGATGGCTAGCTCCAGCCGCGGTTTTTTCCCACCGCGGCATCGCCGCGGGCAGCGGCGGCGCCGCGTTTGACGTTCGCCAGATCAGCCGCGACAGCCACAAGGCGAATGCCGAGACGCCGATCCACTTGTGATAGGAATACAGCTTGAGCTTGAGCGGGCTGAAGTCGAGTTCGGTCATGTACAGGCCCAGTCCAAAACCAGCGGCGATCAACGACGCCATTGCCGCGTGCAGCAATACTGCGGTTCGAGTGTAGGACGGGGTGCTGGGCACGGAAAACCAAGTCAGCGATGGACAAGTGATGGTCGGAGCGAAGGGACGGGTGGGGGAATCCGTCGCGCGGCGGCGCAATCCGCCCAATCGTTCCATTCTGAGGCCCGACCACACCTTGCGCAAATCGCCCTGTGTCTCCGGGCGCCTGGCACCCCAACGCCGAACAAGCAGTAAAGACACGAAAGCAAGCAAAAAGGCCCGGCAACAATGCGTAAGCGTTGTTACCGGGCCTGGGCGAAAAACACTCTGGTTTGCCGCCGCTGACGCATCGAGGGAGAGTTAGGTCCCTACGAGCGGTGAAAGCAATGGATTGCTTCCAATAACGACTTTCGGGCTATCTGAAGGACGCGTAACCGCCGACAAACTCCTTTCAGCCAAATGCTCGATGTCACTCAAGCAGCTTCAGTCTAGACCACTAGCGCTGACCTTTCAAGTGTCCGCTCTCAGGTTTCAAACTATTGAAATGGAATAACAACCGTGAGTTTCTGGCTTGACTGAGCATTTGTGGGTTCATACAATTTCAGAATGACCTGCTATTGATTCTCATGTATCGATAGTTTTTACAAATTATTAGCTGGCGCGAAACCGCATTTTTAAGTCGGTGCGCGGCCGCGCTAGGAACTGCATGAACGCAACGGAAGAAATTGGGAACGGCCTGAAGATATTTGCGAGCGACCTCGTCAACGGTCTGTTCGAGATCACGCACAACGGCTTCGCGTTGATCGGCCTGGCCGTCGCGTTCGCGGCAGTGACGCTGACTGCTCGCCCCGACTGGCGCGACACTGGGGAACAGCACTTGCGCGGTTGGCTGTATTCGCGCCTCTCGCCGGACGTTGCCTTGGTCGCCGAAGACACCAGTGACCGCGCACTGGCCACCAACCCGCGCGAATTGCCGCGCGAGCAGGCTGCGGTCGCGTACTGGCTCGCGAAAAAGTATCGGGTCGCGCCCGAGCCGCTCTCGCTAATCGTGGCGGAAGCCTATGAGATTGGCAAGCGCACAAAACTCGACCCCACCCTTCTTCTCGCCGTGATGGCGATCGAGTCGAGCTTCAATCCGTTTGCGCAGAGCAGCGTGGGCGCGCAGGGATTGATGCAGGTTATGACCCGCGTTCACACCGAGAAATACGAGAACAGCGGCGGGCCTTTGGCCGCGTTCAATCCTGTCACCAATCTTCGGGTCGGCGCGAAAGTGCTGCTCGACTGCATCGCGCGCGCCGGCTCGATCGAAGGGGCGCTCAAGCAATACGTCGGCGCGGCGAATCTGCCGTCCGACGGCGGTTACGGTGCCAAGGTGCTGGCCGAGCGCACCCGGCTGCTGCAAGTGGCCGCCGGGCGTGAGGTGCCGCCGGAATATTCGCAGACACAGGCCGCGCCGGTCCGCGTCGGGCCGTCTGCGGTCGCGGTCGCATCCCAAGCGGCGCGGGCAGGCGGCGCTGAAAAGCTTGCCTGGCTGGCCAACTAACGCCGGCCGGTTGAACCAGCGCGCTTTGAGTGCTCGGCTACACTTGCCGGGTGTGCGACTGGCGATAAGCGTCACAGCCCGAAAGCGAAGGGCAAGGACGCTGAAGTGGACGGCCCGGTAGTAGTGACCATGCGTTTCTTGGAGCAAGATACAGCGGTCACGACGAAGCGGCAAAACCACTGGGAAGCGCACCGCCGCTGAACCTGCGCCGCCCGCGCCCGATTTCCACGATCGTCGCGAGTCCGGCGCTACTGGCCAGCGGCGATCCGGCCGTTCGCCTGGGCAGTTTCCGAACTTCGGCGCATCCGCGCCGGCCGGAAGCCATCGTTTCACCACGAGACTGCCATGTACGACCGCCGTATCCTCATCGAACAGACCGACCCCGAAATCTTCGCCGCCATAAAGGCAGAAAACGCGCGCCAGGAACAACACATCGAGCTGATCGCAAGCGAAAACTACGCGTCGCCCGCCGTGCTGGCCGCAGCGGGCAGCCAGCTCACCAACAAGTACGCCGAGGGCTACCCCGGCAAGCGCTATTACGGCGGCTGCGAGCACGTGGACGTGGCCGAACAACTCTCTATTCAACGCATCAAGCAGTTGTTCGGCGCCGATGCCGCCAACGTGCAGCCGCACTGCGGCGCATCGGCCAACGAGGCGGTGTTTCTTGCTTTCCTGAAGCCCGGCGACACCATCATGGGCATGAGCCTGGCCGAAGGCGGCCACTTGACGCACGGCATGGCGCTGAACATGAGCGGCAAGTGGTTCAACGTCGTCAGCTACGGCCTGAACGCCAAGGAAGAGATCGATTACGACGCGATGGAACGCAAGGCGCACGAAACCAAGCCCAAGCTCATCATCGCGGGCGCCTCGGCCTATAGCCTGCGCATCGACTTCGAGCGTTTCGCCAAAGTCGCAAAAGACGTCGGCGCGGTGTTCATGGTCGACATGGCGCACTACGCGGGCCTGATCGCCGCCGGCGTCTATCCGAACCCGGTGCCGCACGCGGACGTGGTGACCTCCACCACCCACAAGAGTCTGCGCGGCCCACGCGGCGGTTTCATCCTGATGAAAGCGCAGCACGAGAAAGCCATCAACAGCGCGATCTTCCCGGGCCTGCAGGGCGGGCCGCTGATGCACATCATCGCCGCCAAGGCGGTGGCGTTCAAGGAGGCGCTCTCGCCCGAATTCAAGAGCTACCAGCAGCAGGTCGCGAAGAACGCGCAGGTCGTCGCGCAAACCTTGATCGAGCGCGGCCTGCGGATCGTGAGCGGACGCACCGAAAGCCACTTGATGCTGGTCGACCTGCGCGCCAAGGGCATTACCGGCAAGGAAGCCGAAGCCGTGTTGGGCAACGCTCATATGACGATCAACAAGAACGCGATCCCGAACGATCCCGAAAAGCCGATGGTCACGAGCGGCGTTCGCATCGGCACCCCGGCAATGACCACGCGCGGCTTCAAGGAAGAAGAAGCACGCCAGACCGCGAATCTGGTGGCCGACGTGCTCGACAACCCGCGCGACGAAGCGACCCTCGCCATCGTGCGCGAGAAGGTCGCGGCACTGACCAAGCGTTTTCCGGTCTACGGCTGAATACCGGTACTTCGTGTCATAAGGCCGCGGCATGAAGTGCCCGTTCTGCGCCCACCTTGAAACCCAGGTGGTGGAAACGCGCGAGTCCGACGAGGGCGACGTGATCCGGCGCAGGCGCCGCTGCTCGGGTTGCGAGCAGCGTTTCACCACCTACGAGCGGGCCGAAGTCGCCATGCCGGCGGTGGTCAAGAAGGACGGCACACGCGCCGAGTTCGACGCCGCCAAGCTTCGCGCTTCGATGCAGCTCGCGTTGCGCAAGCGGCCGGTGCCGGTCGAAAAAGTCGACCATGCGGCGGAACTGATCGAGCACCGGCTGCTCGCGAGCGGCGCACGTGAGGTTGCGTCGGCCAAGCTCGGCGAACTGGTCATGCGCGAACTCAAAAAGCTCGACAAGGTGGCTTACGTGCGCTTCGCGTCGGTCTACCGCAGCTTCGAAGACGTGGATGAGTTTCAGAAGCTGATTCAGGGCATCTGAAGAAGCGCCTGCGCGCTGACTTCAACGCGCACCTGGCGGAACAATTTCACGGAAATCGGTCGACGTTCTGCCGCTCATCGGCGCCGGGCGACCGTTCGGAAGTTCGTGCTACGAATTGTTTCGCAGCGACAGTAGCATTCGTTCCCATGTCGCTTCCCCATCCATCACCACCGTTTGCCGCCACGCGTTTATCGCGCCTCGGGCATGCCGGCTTCACCGCCATCGAACTGCTGGTGGTGATCTCCATAGCAGCCATTTTGGTGGCGCTCGCGCTGCCGAGTTTCAACGGCGTCATCGCGCGCTATCAGATTCAACGCGCGACCGAAGAAATGATCTCGACGATCTATCAGGCGCGGTCGGAGGCGATCAAGCGTGGCGGGCAGGTAATGATGGTCAAGACCGCCACAGGAGTCGGCTGCAGCGCGCCTACGGCTCAAGAGTGGAGTTGCGGCTGGACCTTGTTCTTCGATGCTAACTCGAACGGTACGTTTGACACCGGTGCGGGCTCCAGCGACATCATGCTGCGCAGTTCCGGCGCCCCGAAGGCTGTGAATGTCGGCACGACCTTGGCTGCAGGATTCACCACGAGGACATTCGACCGATGGGGACGTTCCAACGGCTTGGGTATCTTCGGTTTTCATTTCGACTCGCTCGCTCTTCCGTCGACCGTTCCGAACAAGATGATTTGCATGTCGAGCGGTGGCCGCTTGAGAACCTTGACGGATGCGGGAAACACATGCCCCAACCCCTGACCATGAAACTCAATGCCTCCAGCCGCGCCGGCCGCAATCTGCAACGCCGGCAACGCGGCGTCACCCTGCTCGAATCGCTGGTCTCCATCGTGATCCTCGCGGTTGCGGTGCTCGGCATGCTCGGCGTGCAGTTGCGCACCTTGGCCGAAACGCAGACCACGGTGCGGCGCGCGCAGGCCATTCGACTGATCGAGGATTTCGGTGAAAGGCTCAAATCCAGTGCGGGACCCAACCCGCCTCCGCTGGGCAACTACGTTTCTGACTGGGCAACCGTGCCCACAGGAGCCACCAACTGCGGCACGGGAGCCTGTACCCCCGCACAACTCGCTACCTGGGACGTCCAGGAGTGGAAGCGTTCGCTAGGCAACACACTGCCGAACGCGCAAGCCAGCATTTTCCTTTCGACCGCGGAAAACGGTGATCCGGGCAACCGCCGGCAACTCGGCGTCATCGTCGGATGGCGCGCCAATGAACGAACCGGCGCCGCCGCCACCCCCGACTACGTCACCCCCCTCAACGCGTCCACCAACTCCCCAGTGGTCTGCCCCGCCGGCCTGATCTGCCACCTCGTCTATGTACAACGCTGACCGTCGGCCCAGACAGCCCATGCGCCCCATCCCTTCAAAGCGGCAACACGGCATGACGTTGCTTGAACTGCTGGTCGGCATCGCAATCGGTCTGCTCGTGATCGCGGCCGCCATCGGCACCTTGGCCATCACGCGCGGCACCGCGAACACGGTGACCGAAATCAGCCAGTTGCAGCAGCAGGCCGCGTATGCGTTGCGCGTGATCGGCATGCAGCTTCGGCAGACCGGCGCGCTTGAGATTGTGGAGGCCACGCCCGGCATGGGGCAACCATTTACCTTCACAAACCCGGATCCCGTTTTGGACGTGATCATCGACGGCACCGATGGAGGCAGCGGTACCGACACCCTGACCGTCGGTTATCAGGCGCCCAGCATTGCCGCCATGCGAAGAGATTGCAATGGAGCCGATCCTGGGGCGCCGCCAGCCAATGTGCCAAGTACCTTCTCGGTCACCGGCACGAACTTGATGTGCCAGGGCGTAAATGCAATTCCCCAACCCGTTCTTGCCAACGTCGTTGACTTCCAGGTCAACTACCGCGTCAACGTCAATACGACCGCGGATCCGCAGTTCCGGATCGTCACGCGGGCGCAGTTGACATCAGCGGAGCATTTGCGGCACGTGCGCGCGATCGAAATCTGCATCGACTTGCAAGGCACCGAGCCGACCCCCGATGCCGGCATCCCCTATACCAACTGTCTAGGCGTTGCTGCTGCCCGCAACAACCGGACCCACTTCGTCTCGCGCAACGTGTTCGAACTGCGCCGCGCCAACGTCCTTACCACCCCAGTCGTGATCCCATGAAGACCAGAATTGTCCGGCGGCGCGGCCGCCTTCGTCAACGCGGCGTTTCGATATTCGTCGTGCTCGTCATGGTGCTCTTGACCACCTTGATGATGTTGTGGGCCGGCCGCACCGCCCTCTTCAACGAACTCGTCACCGGCAACGACAGCGACTACCAACGTGCCCTCGAAGCCGCG
>JBDTRV010000071.1:0-8751 GCA_039931475.1 Burkholderiales bacterium
ACGAACATCAGGAACACCACGCCGAACTCGGCCAGATGCTTGATGCCCTCGATGTTCTGGGCCAGCGCGAGCGCGTTCGGGCCAATCAGGACGCCCACCACCAGATAGCCGAGCATCGGCGGCAGCTTGAAGGACCGGCAGACCACCACGCCGAGCACCGACGCGAGCAGGTACACGAGCGTGAGTTCGAGCGAGTCCATGGCCTGATGCTACGGCACCGCGAACCCCTCCCATAGAATTCCCGAATGACTTTTAACGCCGATCGGGCCAGGCGCCTAGCCGAAGAAACGCTCGACATCGAGGCCGCTGCCGTGCTGGGCCTCAAGCGCCGGCTCACGGCCGAATTCGCGCGCGCGGTGGCGTTGCTGCTCGGCGTGCGCGGCCGGGTGGTCGTGATGGGCATGGGCAAGAGCGGGCACGTCGGCCGCAAGATCGCGGCGACCTTGTCTTCCACCGGAACACCCGCCATGTTCGTGCACCCGGCCGAGGCCAGCCACGGCGATCTCGGCATGATCAAGCCGATCGACGTCGTGCTTGCCATCTCCAACAGCGGGGAGGTCGACGAGTTGAACGTGATCCTGCCGCTGGTCAAGCGCCTCGGCGCACCGCTGGTGGCGATGACCGGGCGCGCCCAATCCTCGCTCGCGCGCCATGCCGACGTGGTGCTGGACAGCGGCGTCGAGAAGGAAGCCTGCCCGTTGAACTTAGCGCCCACCGCGAGCACCACCGCGCAGATGGCGCTGGGCGATGCGCTCGCGGTGGCGCTGCTCGATGCGCGCGGCTTTCTGGCCGAGGACTTCGCGCGCTCCCATCCCGGCGGTGCGCTCGGGCGCAAGTTGCTCACGCACGTGAGCGACGTGATGCGCGCCGGCGGCGCCGTGCCCATGGTCGGCCCCACGGCGCGCTTTGGCGAGTTGATGCGCGAGATGAGCGACAAAGGGCTGGGCGCGTCGGCCGTGGTCGACCCTGCGGGCAAACTGCTCGGCATCTTCACCGACGGCGACCTGCGCCGGCTGGTCGAAAACGGCCAGGATTTGCGCGCGCTCACGGCCGCCGAGGTCATGCACGAGAATCCGCGCACCATCGGTGCATCCGCGCTCGCGGTTGAAGCCGCCGGGCTGATGGAAAAAAGCCGCATCACCTGCGTGCTGGTGGTGGACGACGCGGGGCAATTGATCGGCGCGGTCAACAGCAACGACCTGATGCGCGCGAAGGTCATCTGACCGCCGCGCCAACCCACCATGACCACGCCCGCCATTCGCTTCGATCCCGAGTTGCTGCTGCGCGCGCGCGGCGTCAAGGTCGCCTTCTTTGACGTGGACGGTGTGCTGACCGATGGCGGTCTGTACTTCGCCGAGAATCCGCCCAGTGAGCCGAGCGGCGCGCGCGAATCGATCAAGCGCTTTCACACGCTCGACGGCCATGGCATGAAGCTGTTGCAAAAGGCCGGCATCACGCCGGCGGTCGTGACCGGGCGCGACTCGCTGGCGGTGCGCGCTCGGCTGGCCGCCCTCGGCATCACCAACGCAATGTTCGGCACCGAAGACAAGCGCCCCGCCGCGGAAAACCTGCTCGAGCAACTCGGCGCTGACTGGTCGCAAGCCGCCGTCATCGGCGACGACTGGCCCGACCTTCCGATGCTGCGCCGCGCAAGCCTCGCCTGTGCGCCGCCTGGCGCCCACGTCGAAGTTCTGGCTGCCGCGCATTACGTGACCAGCGCCCGCGCCGGCCATGGCGCGGCGCGCGAGTTTTGCGACCTGCTGATGGTCGCGAGCGGCTGCTACCAGGCGCTGCTGTCGGAGTACCTGCGGTGATCCCGGCCGCGGTCGGCGTGGTTCGCCGGGCCTGGGATCGGATTTCCATTTACCTGCCGGTCATCGTCATGGCGATCGCCGCTTTAGGCACCTGGCGGTTGGTGCGCATCACGCCCGCGCCTGGCGCGCCGGAGCAGCAACGCGAACTCAGGCATGAGCCCGACTATTTCATGCGCGATTTCTCGGTCAAAACCTTCGACGCGGCGGGCAAGCTGCAAAGCGAGATCATCGGCAAGGTCGCACGCCACTACCCGGATACCGACACGCTCGAAATCGACGACGCGCGAATGCGCTCGTTCGACACCGAGGGCCGGCTCACCCGGGCCAGCGCCAAACGCGCGCTGTCGAACGCGGACGCCTCCGAAGTGCAGTTGTTCGGCGATGCGGTGGTGATTCGCGAGCCGGTGACGGGCCCGCAAGGAGAGATCGAGCCGCGCATGGAGTTCAAGAGCGAATTTCTGCACACCTTCGTGCGCACCGAGAAAGTCACGTCGCACCTGCCGGTGGTGCTCACGCGCGGCCACGACCGCTTCACCGGCGACCAGATGGAATACGACAACCTGGATCGCGTGATGAACCTCACCGGAAGAGTGCGCGGCAGCCTTGCGCCGGCCGGGGCAACGCGCCCGCCGGCGCTGCCTGGATGAGCCGGCTTGTTTTCATCACGGGCGCATCGAGCGGCATCGGGCAGGCGCTGGCGCGGCGCTACCTCGACGGCGGTTTCGACCTGGCCTTGACCGCGCGCCGCGGCGCGGAAATCGAGACGTGGGCGCAAGCGCTCGGCTGGGAGCGCGGTCGCTTTCGGGTTTACCCCGCTGACGTTTCAGTGCCGGACCAGATCATCGCGGCCGGCGACCAATGCATTGGTGAACAAGGGCTGCCCGACGTGGTGATCGCCAACGCCGGCATCAGCATTGGCGTCGATACCGCTCAGCGCCCCGACATCGATGCCATCGAACGCACCTTCGCAACCAACAACATCGGCATGGCCGCGACCTTTCAGCCGTTCATCGAGCCGATGCGCGAGCGCGGCAGCGGCAAGCTGGTGGGCATCGCAAGCGTCGCGGGCATTCGCGGCTTGCCGGGGCATGGCGCCTATTGCGGGAGCAAGGCGGCGGCAATCGTGTATTGCGAGAGCTTGCGCGGGGAGTTGCGCGCGAGCGGAGTGCGGGTGGTGACGGTCGTGCCCGGCTACATCGACACGCCACTCACGCGCCGCAACCGGTATTCGATGCCGTTCCTGATGTCGGCGGATCGGTTCGCGGACGCGGCATTTCGCGCCATCCAGAATGGCGCAAGCTACCGGGTGATCCCGTGGCAGATGGGGTTCGTCGCGAAGCTACTGCGGCTGATACCGAACGCGCTGTTCGACCGGATTATGCAAGGGCAGCCGCGCAAGCGGCGGCAACACGAACCTTGAGGGGCCTTCGGCCCGACGGGTCGGGTCGATCGCGGCGGCCTGGCGTTGGGCCGCCCGTTCGACCCGTCAACGGTCAGTAGCCGCCGCCACCACCACCACCACCACGATTTCCGCCACCACCGCCGCCGCGCGGACCGGAGCCGTAGGGGCTGCGGAATCCACCGTCGTTGCGACCGCCGCCTCCGCCGCCGCCGCCGTAGCCACCACCGCCGCCTTCACGTCCGCCGCCGCCGTGACCGCCACCACCCCCACCGTAGCCGCCACCACCACCCCCGCCAAAGCCACCGCCACCACTGCGCGGCGGGCGCGGCTCCATCGGCCGGGCTTCGTTGACGACGCAACTGCGGCCGCCCAGGGACTGGCCGTTCATGCCGCTAATCGCGGCCTGCGCTTCGGCGTCGCTGCCCATCTCGACGAAGCCGAAACCCTTTGAGCGGCCAGTATCGCGCTCCATCATGACCTTTGCGCTGGCCACGCTACCGAAGGCACTGAATGCCTGCTCCAGATCGCCGTCGCGCACCGAGTAAGGCAGGTTGCCGACGTACAGTTTGTTGCCCATCTACGGGACTCCTGTGAAACACATGAAAGAAGAACAAAAAGCGATGGAGTCCCGAAAACGCTGGTCGACTTGAAAATCTCGATGCGAGAGCAAAAACGGTTCACCGCACACCTTCAGGTCCCGGACGCAGCTTGCCCGCCCGGCCCGCGCGTGAATCGCTCCACGCGAAACGATTATGTTCCAGACCTGCGGCAAAAAAGAAAGGGTTTTCCAAGAAAGTCAAGGGCGAATGTTGCTGCCCACGGCTCGAAATAAATGAACAGACGACGCTCCGGCCGCTTTGCTAGGTAGGGTTTTTGCAATGTTTTGTCGCTTATCGCTCGTCCAGTCGTCGTTTTATGCTATGTTATTTGTAGCATCATCGACGTGACGCGGTTGCCGTGATCGCCCTCTTCGCCGCAATTGCGGTACCAAAAGGTGTTCCCGCAACGCGGCGTTGCTGTAACAATGAGCAAGTCCACAGCATTAGGAGGTTGCAATGACCACAAGTGTCCTGGTGGTCGAAGACGAGCCAGAATTCCTGCGCCGCTACTCAGAGGCGGTGCGGGCCGACCCCGGTCTGGAATTGATCGGCGCCGTCGGCCTCGGGCGCTCGGCGATCGATCTGCTCGACGCGCGCACGCCCGACGCGATGCTGATCGACCTGGGCCTGCCCGACATCAGCGGCGTCGAGGTGATCCGCCATGCGGCCGCGCACCAGCCGGCGTGCGACATCCTCGTCGTCACCATCTTCGGCGACGACCTGCACCTGATGGCGTCGATCGAAGCCGGCGCCACCGGCTATCTGCTCAAAGACGCGGCGCCACCACGCATCGCGGCGAGCATCCATGAACTGCGCGCCGGGGGTTCGCCGATGAGCCCGAGCATCGCGCGGCGGATTCTCGAGCGTTTCAAAGTCGGCCATGCCGAGGCGGCGATCAGCAGCACGCCGCCGGCCGCGGTCGAGCCGCCGGCGCCGACGCCGCTGACCGAGCGCGAAACCGAAATCCTGCGTCTCACCGCCAAGGGCTTGGGCTTCGACACGATTGGCGGGGCACTTGAAATCTCGCCGCATACGGTGGTGGCGCACGTCAAGAAAATCTACCGCAAACTCGCCGTTCACTCGCGCGGCGAAGCGGTGTTCGAGGCAGGGCAGTTGGGGCTTTTGTGAGCCGGCCCGCGCGCCTGACGGCGGCGGCGGTGCTGGCTTGGGCGCTCGCGGGGATCTTGCCAAGCGCTGGCGCGGCCATCGTTGAGCCGGCGGCCGCGAGCGTCGCGGTGGCGCCGTCCACCAAGCCGCCGGGCCCGGAGGCAAGCTGGCAAACGGTTGCGCTGCCCGACGACGCCGGCCAGTCGCGCCCGGCCCACGCAACCGAGGCCGCGTGGTACCGGATCGAATTCGACCGGCCGCAAGGCGTCAACGGCGACATGCCGTGGGCCGTTTATCTGCCGTACCTCTACTCAGGCGGCAGCGTTTGGCTCAACGGGGCGTTGCTCTCGCGTTTGCCGGTGAGCGACGCGCGGATCAATGCGCGATCCTTTCGCCCTAGCCTGATCGTGCTGCCGCCGAAATTGTTGAATGACGGCGGCAATCAGTTGTCCATTGGCGTTGCGCCCTCAGGCGTGCTGCCGCTGAAGATGGCGCAGGTTTCCATCGGCCCGCTCGACGAACTCACGCCGCTGTTCAAACGACGGCAGTTTTGGGCCACGATCGTGCCGCAGTTAGCGGTGTTCGGCTCGGCCATGGTCGCTGGGTTCATGCTGATGGTCTGGTGGCGCCGCCGCGATGAGGTGCTGTACGGCCTGTTCGGTCTGGCCGCGGCGCTCTGGGGAATCCGCTCGATGGTCTTCGTGATCGAGTCGATGCCGTGGGATCAGTGGAATTGGTGGCGGGTGGTCTATCAGAGCGCGACCGGCGGCTTCGTGATCGCGATGGCGCTGTTCACGCTGCGGCTCGCGCGCCTTGAAATGCCGTGGCTGGAGCGCGCGCTGATTGGCTATGGGCTGGTCGGGCCGCTGTGGTTCGCGGTCGGCGGCTTCGCGGCCGACGACGCGATCGGTCGCTGGTGGCTCGGCGGGATGATGGTGGTGGGCGGCGTCATCATCGCAGTCACTTTGTGGTCGATGCGCGAGCACAAAAACTATCTGACGGGCGCACTGAGGCTTACTACCGTAATTTCGGTGCTGGCCGGCATTCATGATTACCTGCTGGCCTGGCACCCATGGATTCTTGCCAGCGTGCTGCCCGAATGGACCGCGCACCGCATCTTCCTTTTGCACCTTGGCACGAGCGCGATGGTGCTTGCGATGGGCGGCATCATGACCGGGCGCTCGATCAAGTCGATGGTCGCGTTGGAAGACCTGAACCGCAACCTGGAAGCGAGAGTGGCCGACCGAGAACGCGAGCTGGCCGCCAACTACAAGCGCATGGCCGAGCTGGAGCGCGAACACGCGGCGGCCGAAGAGCGGCAGCTAATCATGCGCGATCTGCATGACGGCCTCGGCTCGCAACTGTTCACCTCGCTGATGCGGGTGGAGCGCGGCGACATGAGCGAAGCTCAGATCGCGGAGTCGCTGCGCGAATGCATCGCCGACATGCGGCTTGCGCTGGATGCGATGGCCTCGCAAGAGAACGACGTCGGCGCCGCGTTGGGCAACTTCATGACGCGCTGGGAATCGCAGCTCGTCGCCGCCGGCGTGCGGCCGAACTGGGACATCGACTCAGGCGGCGGCATCCTGCACCTGGCGCCGCATTCGGCGCTGCAGTTGCTGCGGGTCGCGCAAGAGGCGCTGACCAATGTGCTAAAGCACGCTGGCGCCACGCAGGTCCAGGTGCGGCTGCACAACGTCGACGGCGCGGTCGAGCTGCAGGTCGAGGACAACGGCAAGGGCCTGTCCGGCGAGGCGGCAGCGCACAGCCGCGGCATTGTGAATATGCGCACCCGGGCGCGCCGGCTCGGCGGCAAGCTGGACCTGCGCTCGAACGGGCGCGGAAGCTGCGTGGTGCTGCAGGTGCCGGCGGATGCGGTGGTGCAGTAGCGGGCACCCAGCCCTTAACCCAGCGGCGGGCGACGCGCGAGCTGCCTGCTACAACGCCCGACGAAGCGACGTTGGCGCGATCTTGAGCGCCTCGCGGTACTTCGCCACCGTGCGCCGCGCGCACTCGATGCCCTGCTCCTTGAGCATCTCCGAGATCGCGCCGTCGGACAACGGTTTGGCCGGATTCTCAGCGGCGACGAACTGCTTGATCAGCGCGCGCACCGCGGTGCTCGATGCGTTGCCGCCGGTTTCGGTAGCAAGGCCCGACCCGAAGAAGTACTTCAGCTCGAAAGTGCCGAACGGGGTGGCCATGTACTTGGCGGTCGTGACCCGCGAAATGGTCGATTCGTGCATGCCCAGTTCCTCGGCGATCTCCCGCAGCACCAACGGGCGCATCGCGACTTCGCCGTGCGAGAAAAAACCTTTTTGGCGCTCGACGATCGCGTTCGACACGCGCAGGATCGTGTCGAACCGCTGCTGGATATTCTTGATGAACCAGCGCGCCTCCTGCAGTCGCTGCTGCAGCGCGGCGTAGCCGGCGGCGTCGCCGCTGCCGGAGCGGTGGCCCCTGAGCGCGTTCGCATAGATGTCGTGCACCTTCAGGCGCGGCATCACATCGGCGTTCAACTGCACGCGGAACTTCGGTTTAGCGGAGTTGCCGATCTGGCTCACGATCACATCGGGGACCACCACGTTGCGTTCGACGTCGATGAAGCGCCGGCCCGGCTTGGGTTCGAGCCGGCCGATCAGCGTGATCGCGGCGCGAAGGTCTTCATCGCTGTCGCCGCACACTTGGGCCAGCTTGCGCAGGTCGCGCCGCGCGAGCAGATCGAGCGGTTTGTCGCAGATGCGCAAAGCGCAGGCATGCGCCGCTTGCTGATCTGAAGCCGGCTTGAGCGCGCGCAGTTGCAGCGACAGACATTCGCTCAAGGCGCGCGCGCCAACGCCCACCGGCTCCAGGCTTTGCAACAGCCGCAGCGCCACGGTGAAACGGTGCACCAGCTCTTCGAACGCGGCCACCTGCTCCGGATCGGGATCGCTTGCAGCTCCGTTGGCGTCGCCCAGATTGCCCCCCGACAGGCCGGCGGCCAGCGCTTCGATCGACTCGTCCAGATAGCCGTCGTCGTTCAGCGATTCGATCAAAAAGCGCAGCGCGGCGCAGTCTTCCTCCGACAGTCGCAATGCCAGCGCCTGCCGGTGCAGGTGGTCTTGCAGCGACTGCTGGCTGCGGGCCAGTTCAGTCGCGTCGGCCTCGCCATCACCGTCGAGGTTGTTGCTGCGCGCGGGCGCGTCGCCGCCCCATTCGCCGTCGTCGGGCGCGATGTCGGTGGTGCCGTCGCCGTCCCAATTCGGCTGGTCGAGCGGCTCGGCTGACTCGGACGACTCGGTTTCAGCGCTCTTTTGGCCTTCACCGCTGGTCCCACCGTCGTTTTTAGCTATGTATTCAGGAGCATCGTACTGCTCGCGTTCGGCGTCACGGTCGTCGGCCCGCACCGGCACGTCGGCCTTGTCGAGACCAAATTCCTCACGCGCCGCCTCGTCCTGCGTGCGTTCGAGGAACGGGTTTTCGTCCAGCATCTGCTCGACCTCGGCGCCGAGCTCGAGCGTGGAGAGTTGCAACAGCCGGATCGACTGCTGCAGCTGCGGCGTCAGCGCCAGGTGCTGCGACGTGCGCAGCTGCAGGCTCGGGATCATCGCCCTACATGCGGAAGTGTTCGCCGAGATAGACGCGGCGCACTTCCGCGTTGTCGACGATCTCGGGCGGCGTGCCTTGCGCCAGCACATGGCCGTCGCTGATGATGAAGGCGTGATCGCAAATGCCCAGCGTCTCGCGCACGTTGTGGTCGGTAATGAGCACACCGATGCCGCGCGATTTCAGGAAGCTGATGATGCGCTGGATCTCGATCACCGCGATCGGGTCGATGCCGGCGAACGGCTCG
>JBDTRV010000072.1:0-8738 GCA_039931475.1 Burkholderiales bacterium
GACCTGTTCGACGCCAAGGTGCGCTATACCGGCATCTCGTTCGTCTATCAGTTCTCCGGCATCTTCGCGTCGGGCATTACGCCACTCATCGCGACCGCATTGCTGAAGGCGGGTGGCGGCCAGCCATGGCTGATTTGCATGTACGTGGTGTTTGCAGGCGCCGTGTCGGCACTTTGCGCGTGGCTCATCGGGCGCAATCCAGCGGCGTCGCCGGGGCTGGTGGTTCCGGTGGGAGCGGCAAGGTAGCGCGCAACGCCGCAAGTGGCATCGGCGAGTCCCTCATCCCATCCCCACGCGCAAATGCCGCTGGCGGCGGTTTGATATGCGATCAATCGACTTCATCATGCCGTCGTTCAGGCTAAACCTGTTCGTCGGCAAGGGGCGTCACGGGCATCCCGTATTCGAAACTGGCACGCTTCGCGGTGATGTACCTGGGCGGGCTATTGATTGCGTGGCTGTCGACCGCGTTCGTGCCGTGGTTTTCACGGTTGGTGATTCCGAAGGTGGGAGGTTAATGGTGTTGGTCGATGCGGCGGTCGAGCGTGTTTCAATGCCAAAAATGGCCTTCGTCGCTCGCCAGTTGGTCATTTGCTGCTATAAACACAATAGTAACGCGGTACGCATCGCGTTCGTCCCCAATCAGTTCGCCGAGCGTCGTGGTCGTGCTCGATGTGAACGGGGCGATTCATTCGAGTGCTACGCCAACTGCTGCATCCAGTTGGCATAGTCCTTTCCCGAGGTGGGCGGCGGCAGCGGCTTACCGCTTCTGACAATAAGGTCGATCGCCTCTTCCACGATATCGCTCAGTTCGTCAAACACCGCGCGTTCATCATCGTCATGGCAACCGCCATGGACGAGGCCAGGCGCGCTGCCAACGTAGCACTGATCCTCCTCGGACCATTCGACAATCTTCACGTATCGGGCTGAGTCCTTCATTTTGTCGACTCCTCTATCGCTGACTTGACAGCGCGAATCTGGTAGAGCTTGGCATCATCGCCAGATGAACCAGACACCGTGACCGGGCGCGTGATTTCCGAATGTACGAAATTTCAGTGGCTTCCATTGCCGCCTCGGGCCGAAAAGCCCGCGCGTTGGAGGTCGGCAATCAATTCTCTGACTTTCGGCGGCACTCCTTGCCCTACGTGGATTTGGCGTTCCGCACCAGGGGCGGCCCTCAGCGTGACAACAAGTCAAACACCGCGCGTCCCACGCCCAACCCCGACAGCACGATCAAAAGGTGCAGCACGAAGTGCCGATAGCGCGTCGGGTCGGTGCCGGAGAACATGTGCTTGCCGATCCAGATGCCAATGATCATGGCCGGCGCGAACAGCGCGGCATCGCCCAACGTGCTGGCGTTAAGCAGCGTTGTGCCGACGTGAGCCCTGCCCGGCACCAGCGCGGCGCAGACCAGCGTGTACGGACCCGCGAAGATCAGGTAGGCGATCATCGTCGCGCGCAGCGACATCGGCGGCAGGCGGGCCGCGGTCATCAACATCGCCCCTGTGACGCCGCCACTGGCGGCCACGCCGTTCATCAATCCCGAGGCGGTGCCGGTGAAGGCCCGCATCGCCACGCCAGGCGCCACCGAATAGCCCTCGAACACGCGCAAAAGCAACGCGGTCGTGAACAGCGCCACGCCAACCACGAGCCGCAAGATCGTCTCGGGCGACACGGCCAATATCAGGATTCCGATCGGCACGCAAAGCAGGTTCAGGCCAATCAACCAGGCCAGCCATCCCTTGTCCGCCTCCCGCGAGGCGGCCTTGATCAAGCTGATGCTTGCCAGCACCTCGAGCACCAGCGCCACCGGCACGATCTCGGCCGGCGAGGTGAACACCGAAAAGCCGGCCACCGTGATGGCGGAGAAACCGAATCCAGCGAAGCCGCGTACTACCCCCGCGCCCAAGATGACCAGCAACCCCGCCATCGTTTCAGCGGCCGGCCAGGACAGGGAAAACTCCGTCATCCCCGATGCCGTCCGCCGATCAACTGCACCACTTCGTGGAACAGCGCGTTGTCGAGACCTTTGCTCATATCGACCGCGAGGCTCTGGCTGTAGTAGGGACTGAGATCCAGGCCGACGCCCAAGCCGACGATGTGCACCGTGCCCTGCTCGAAGCGCGCGACCACGTCCTTCAAGTGGTTGTCCAGATAAAAGCTGTCGTTCACGCGCTCGGTCGCGGCGTCCATCGGCGAGCCGTCGGAGATCACGATCAGGATGCGCCGCGCCTCGTCGCGCGCGAGCATCCGGTTGCAGGCCCAGGTCACGGCTTCGCCATCGACGCCTTCGCGGAACAGGTCGTTCTTGAGCAACGCGGCGATATTCGGCCGAGCGCGCCGCCACGGCGTCTCGGCGTCCTTGAACACCATGTGGCAGACCTCGTTGAGCCGCCCCGGATGGCGCGGCTTGCCGCCGCGCTGCCAGTCGCGCGCCGCCCTGCCACCGTTCCAGGCTCCAGTCGTGAAGCCGAGTAGCTCGCTCGTGACGCCAGCTTGCTCCAGCGCGCGAATCAGGATGTCCACCAGCATCGCGACCGATTCGATCGTCTGCCTCATCGAGCCGGAGCAATCGATCAGGATGCTGACGATGCAATCGGCCCGCGGTTCATGCCGCTCGCTCTTGAACAGCCGCGTTTCGGCCGGCGAGCTGACCAGTTGCGCAAGTCGCGCGCCGTCGATGCGCCCTTCTTCCTGCGCGCTGTCCCAGCCTTGAATAGCCGGTTGCGCGAGCAGCGCCGTCAACTCGCGCGTCAGGCGTGCGCGGTTCACGTTCTGCGCCGCGATCCGCTGATCCAGGCGCTCGCGGTATTCACGCAGCAACTCGCGCCGCACCAGATCGCCGGCTTGCACCTCGCGGTCGTAGGCGGTGGTGAACACGCGGTAGCCGCCTTCGGTTTCGGCAAGCACGCGACTCTCGCCGGTGCCGGCCAGCGCGATGCCGTCTTCCGGCTCGGCGTCGAAGTCCATCAGCAAGGTGAAGCCCGAGCGATCGTCGTCGTCCTTGTCGTCCGCTTCGGCGTCATCGCCTTTCTTGCCGCGTTCATCGTCGCGCGTGGCAACGAGGGCCGCAACGTCATGCGCGATGCGCAGGGCGTAAGGGGCGAACTCGGCTTGGTCGGCCAGGTTGCGGCGCAAGCCGCCCAAATCGATCGCGATCATGCGCAGCAACATGCCCCGCGTGGTTTCGATCAGGTCTTCCGTCGCTTCGAGCACTCTGTCGCCGGTCAGGCGCGAGCGCACCGATTGCGCCAGCGCGTAGAGCACCATGCCGCGCGCTGACTCAAGCAGGCCCGACGCTAGGAATTCAAGCGACCATTGATCGAACCGATGCTTGAGGTTGCGCCTCATGCCCTTCATGTCTTCCGGCACGAGCGCCTCGACCCGAAACTGTTCTTGCAGCTCGAACAACAGCCGCTCCACCGGATCGGCCGGGCACAGCCGCCGGTGCAACGCGGGATCGGACTTCGACAAACGCAGCGCCACCGCATCGGCCGCGCCGCGAAACGAGCGGAAGTTGTCGTGCTCGAGGGAAGGATGCAGATGCGGCGCCGGCAGCGGCAGCGCCTTGTGTCCGCGATGCAGGCGCCGGCCGCGAAAGTGCAGATTGGCCTGGCCCGTCAGCGCCCGGATCGCCCCGGCGCAAAGCTCATCGACTCGTTGCTGATGCCGTGCCGCCGCGCGTCCAGTGGTCATTTTCAGCTATTGTTTTAGTAGTATTCAGCTTCTGCCGGCGGGCGCGGGGTCGTCGTGCGCGTAGGACTCAGCCAGTTCCGTGTCGAAGCAGCGCTGGTAATACTCGGCCACCAGCGGGCGCTCGGCTTCGTCACACTTGTTCAGGAACGACAGGCGGAACGCGACTTCGGGGTCGCGAAAAATCTCGCAGTTCTCGGCCCAGGTGATCACGGTGCGCGGCGACATGAGGGTCGACAAATCGCCGGCCGCGAAGCCCTTGCGCGTCATATCGGCCACCGCCACCATCTGCTCGATGTGCGCGCGCCCGCGCTCGTTGTTCTTGCCTGGGACGCGCGCCAGCACGATCGCCACCTCCTCCTCTCGCGGCAGGTAGTTCAGCGACGCGACGATATTCCAGCGGTCGATCTGCGCATGGTTCAGCCGCTGCACGCCGTGGTACATGCCGTTCAGGTTTCCGAGGCCCACGGTGTTGGCGGTGGCGAACAGGCGAAAGTACGGGTGCGGGGTAATCACGCGGCTCTGGTCCATCAAGGTGAACTTGCCGTCGCGCTCGAGGATGCGCTGGATCACGAACATCACGTCGGGCCGGCCGGCGTCGTATTCGTCGAAGATCAGCGCGACCGGTCGCTGCAGCGCCCAGGGCACGATCCCCTCCTGGAACTCGGTGACCTGCTTGCCGTCCCGAAGCGTCACCACATCGCGGCCGACCAGATCCATCCGGTTGATGTGACCGTCCAGGTTCACTCTCACGCACGGCCAGTTAAGGCGCGCCGCAACCTGCTCGATGTGGGTCGATTTGCCGGTGCCGTGCAGGCCCTGCACCATCACGCGCCGATCCCGCATGAAGCCAGCCAGGATCGACAAGGTGACGTCCGGATTGAACCGGTAGACCGGATCGATATCGGGCACGTGCTCGTCGCGCTCACTGAACGCGGGCACTTCGAGGTTCGAGTCAATACCGAACATTTCGCGCACGGACACCTTGCGGTCCGGCTTGAGTTGGCTGATGTCAGTCGTCATTGGGTGTCTCCAGAAAATTTGTCGCGCGGCACGTCGGCGTCGATCGCGGCCAGCGCGTCGGCGGCGCGCCGCAAGGCGGGCAGGCAGTGCAGCGCCTTGTCGGCCGACAGCCGCATGATCGGCGCCTGCACCGCAACACCCAAGTTCGATCGGCCGTGCGGGTTTGGCACCACCACCGCGATGCAGAGCAGGCCGGGCAGGAACTCTTCGCGATCAAAAGCATAGCCGTAACGTCCCACCCGCTCAACTTCTTCTTCCAGCTTCGCGAAGTCGGTCAAGGTGTTGGGCGTGTAGGCTTCGAGCGGCACGTGCGACAGCAGTCGCTTCCTCTGCGCCGGCGTCATCTGCGAGAGAAAAATCTTGCCGCTGGCCGAGCAATGCACCGGCACCCGGGAGCCAACGGTCAGATAAAAGCGCAGCGGTGCCGTGGTCTCGACCCGATCCAGATACAGGACCTCGCTGCCCGACAGCGCCGTCAGGTTGCAGCTTTCGCCGATCTCGTCGACCAAACGCCTCAACACGGTGTGCTGCGCGCCGTGAAAAGTGTTGTTGAGCAGCAGGTTTTCCGCCAGCCGGCGCATCCGGATGCCGACGCTGTAGCGGCGCCCGTCGTCTTCCCGTTGCAGCAGCGCGGCCTCTTCCAGTTGTCGCAGCATGCGGTGCAGGGTCGGCTTGGCAAGGCCGGTTTCGTCGGCCAGGGCCTGCAACGAGAAAAGCTGGTCGCGCGAAGCCATCACCTCCAGCAGCGAGAACAGGCGCATCGTCGGCGTATCACCGTTCACCTCAAACTCAGGCGCTTGTGACTTGCGGACAGTCTTCATCCCGCCGCACTCTATCGCAGTCACAAAAATCTGTACAGCAGGTTCCAAAAATTGTGGAATAGGTTGACGGGCGACGAAACCGTTCCTATAGTGGCCGCAGTTTCAAGAAATTGGAACGGAACGTACGAGTTTCTTTTGTCCGCAACTTGCAGACTATCCTTCAACCACCCCGCGAGGAGACCCGCTCATGAGTTCAGCAGCCGTGAAACAGCAAAGCCATGCCGCCAAGGGCAATAAGCCTGCCGACAACCGCAAGGTCGTCACCGGCGTCACGAAGATGACGCCATCTGAAGCCTTCGTAGAAACCCTGGTCGCGCAAGGCGTCGACACCATGTTCGGCATCATGGGTTCGGCCTTCATGGACGCGATGGACATTTTCGCGCCGGCAGGCATCAAGCTGATTCCCGTGGTGCATGAGCAGGGCGCGGCGCATATGGCCGACGGCTTCGCGCGCGCCACCGGACGCCACGGCGTCACGATCGGCCAGAACGGCCCCGGCATCAGCAACTGCGTCACAGCCATCGCCGCCGCCTACTGGGCGCATTCGCCGGTCGTCATCATCACGCCCGAAACCGGCACCACCGGCATTGGCCTGGGCGGTTTTCAGGAAGCGAACCAGCTTCCGATGTTCGAGGAGTTCACGCGCTACCAGGGCCACGTGACGCACCCGGCGCGCATGGCCGAATACACGGCGCGCTGCTTCGACCGCGCGCTGTCTGACAACGGCCCGACCCAACTGAACATTCCGCGCGACTATTTCTACGGCGAGATCAAGTGCGAGATTCCGAAGCCGATGCGTCTTGAGCGTGGCGCCGGCGGCGAGAAGGCGCTGGACGACGCGGCTGAACTGCTCGCAACCGCTAAATTCCCCGTGATCCTCGCGGGCGGCGGCGTCGTGATGGGCGATGCAATAGAGGAGTGCAAGGCTTTGGCTGAGCGCCTCGGCGCACCGGTCGTCACCGGCTATCTGCGCAACGACGCATTCCCGGCCAGCCACCCGCTGTGGTGCGGCCCGCTCGGTTACCAAGGTGCGAAAGCGGCGATGAAGCTGATCGCCAAGGCCGACGTGGTGGTCGCGCTTGGTTCGCGCATGGGCCCATTCGGCACCCTGCCCCAGCACGGCATGGACTATTGGCCGAAGGACGCCAAGATCATCCAGGTCGAGGCCGATCACACCAACCTGGGCCTGGTCAAGAAGATCAGCGTCGGCATCAACGGCGATGCCAAGGCCGCCGCCAAAGCGATCACCGCGCGCCTTGAAGGCAAGAAGCTCGCATGTGACGCCACCAAGGACGAGCGCGCTAAGCAGATCAAGTCCGAGAAAGATGCGTGGGAAAAAGAGCTGACCGAGTGGACCCACGAGAAAGACCCGTACAGCCTGGACATGATCGAGGAAAACAAGAAGGAAAAGCCCTTCTCTGGCGGCGAATACCTGCACCCGCGCCAAGTGCTGCGCGAGCTTGAAAAAGCGATGCCGCCGAGAGTCATGGTCTCGACCGACATCGGCAACATCAACTCGGTCGCCAACAGCTATTTGCGCTTCGAGGAGCCGCGCAGCTTCTTCGCGCCGATGAGTTTTGGCAACTGCGGCTATGCGCTGCCCACGGTCATGGGCGCCAAGTGCGCGGCGCCGGACCGTCCTGCCATCGCCTACGCCGGTGACGGTGCCTGGGCGATGAGCATGGTGGAAATCATGACCGCCGTGCGGCACGACATTCCGGTGACGGCCGTGGTGTTCCACAATCGGCAATGGGGCGCCGAGAAGAAGAACCAGGTTGACTTCTACAACCGCCGCTTCGTTGCGGGCGAACTCGAGAACGAAAGCTTTGCGAAGATGGCCGAAGCGATGGGCGCCGAAGGCATCGTGGTCGACAAGCTCGAGGACGTGGGACCAGCGCTCAAGAAAGCGATCGACATGCAGATGAACGAAGGCAAGACCTGCGTGATCGAGATCATGTGCACTCGCGAGTTGGGCGACCCGTTCCGCCGCGATGCGCTGGCCAAGCCGGTTCGCTTGCTCGACAAGTACAAAGACTACGTCTGAGGCGGGCCGCAAGTGGAGGCCCACAGCCATCCGCGATTGCAGGCACTGGTGGAGCGGGCGCGCGAGCGCTCGGCCACTGCCGCGCCGGCCATCGGCATTGTGTATGCCTGCGACGCACTAGCGCTCGACGCGGCTTCCGGTATCGCTCGTGAAAAGATAGCAAGACCGGTGCTGATCGGCCCGCGCTCGAAGATCGAGCGTGCGGCTGGCGACGCGCAAGTGGACAGCAAGGCGTTCGAGATCATCGAAACCGACGACGCGCCGCCCGAAGCCGCCGCACGGGCGACCGCGCTAGCGCGTGACGGGACTGTCGCGGCCTTGATGAAAGGCTCCCTGCACACCGACGAATTGATGTCGGCGGTGGTCAACAAGGCCACCGGCCTGCGCACCGACCGCCGCATCAGCCACGCCTTCCTGTTCGACCTGCCGCGCTATCACAAGCTGCTCGCATTGGCCGACTGCGTGGTCAACATCGCGCCGGACTTGAAGACCAAGCAGCACATCCTGGCCAATGCGATCGAGTTGTTGCAGCGGCTCGGCATCGCGCAGCCCAAGGTGGCGATCGTCGCGGCGGTGGAAACCGTCAACCCTGCGATTCCCGCGACGATCGACGCCGATGCGCTGGCGAAGATGGAATGGCCGAATGCGATGGTCGAAGGCCCGTTCGGATTCGACAACGCGTTTTCGGCTGAAGCCGCGCGCATCAAGAAGATCGAAAGCCAGGTCGCCGGTGACGCCGACCTAATGCTGCTGCCGGATCTGAACTCGGCCAACATGCTGTACAAGAGCTTCAACTACGTCGGCGGCGGCGACTGTGCGGGCCTGGTGCTCGGCGCCAAGGTGCCGATCGTGTTGACCTCGCGGGCCGACTCGATTGCCGCGCGAATCGCGTCCGTCGCCCTGGCGGTCCTTGCCGCGCCCCCTTAAGAAACATTCTTAAGAAGGCAGAGCTTTACGTCTGTCATTCGCGGCGTGCATCAGCACAGCGGCATGGCTCGTAATTTCTTCGGGGAGAAGTCCGGGCGCGGCTGGTTGGATCGCTAACTTCGCAAAGGCTTTCATGAGCATTCCGATCCACGATTCGACCGCCGTCGCCCCACCCGGAGCGCGCGAAGTCAAGAACACGACCTGCTACATGTGCGCCTGCCGCTGCGGCATCC
>JBDTRV010000073.1:0-8716 GCA_039931475.1 Burkholderiales bacterium
ATCTCGATGCCGACGCCGACGAACCGGCCGGTGGTTCCTTCGCGGAATTCCTTGAACGATTTTTTGTCGAAGTACTGCGAATGCGGATCGAGCCCGGCAACCATGCCGGAGATCGCGTCGGTAATCAGCTTTTTCTCGTCGACCGTTTCGACATAGTCGGTCTTGATCATGCCGAACACGGCCGACATCTGCTGCAGTTCTTCCAGCGGCAGCGGCATGAAAGTGCCGCGCGCCACCGTCTGCAGCGACACCGTCGTGAGTGCGCCGGAGAGCACCCCGACCGAAATCCAGCCCGCTACCTTGAGTTTGTGACCCATGAATGACCCTTGATTGGAGCGCGACCTGCTGCCCTGTCGCGCCAAAAAGCAATATACCCCGCTTGGAAGCGCGGCGTTGCGCTCAGTTCCGCGTTTCCGAGCACGCGCCCGGAAATCAGTGTTTTTTCGTGCTTATTGCCGCGGCTGGTTCTCGCATTCAGCCCTTGCGCTTGCCCTGCGCCGCGACCGCTTCGGCCGCCGCCTTGGCCGCGTCCGCGTCGCCGCGGTAATAGTGCCGGATCGGCTTCAGATTCGCGTCCAGTTCGTACACCAGCGGAATGCCGTTCGGAATGTTCAGGCCGACGATGTCTTCGTCCGATATGTTGTCCAGATATTTCACCAGAGCGCGCATCGAGTTGCCGTGGGCCACGACGAGCAGCCGTTTCCCGGCTTTGATTGCCGGCGCCAGCGACTCGTCCCAGAGCGGCAGCACGCGATCGACGGTGTCCTTCAGGCATTCAGTCAGCGGAATCTCGCTGTCCTTGAGGTTGGCATAGCGCGGATCGGAGCGCTTCCAGCGCGGGTCGTTCTTCTCGAGCTCGGGCGGTGGCGTGTCGTAGCTGCGGCGCCACAATAGCACCTGATCGTCGCCGTACTCGCGCGCGGTTTCCGCCTTGTTCAGCCCTTGCAGGGCGCCGTAATGACGTTCGTTCAGGCGCCAACTATGAACCACCGGAAGCCAGGTGCTGTCGAGTTCGTCGAGGCAGTGCCACAGCGTATGGGTGGCGCGCTTGAGCACGCTGGTGTAGCACAGGTCGAACCCGCATTCGGCCTCTTTTAGCAGCCGGCCCGCCTCCTTGGCCTGTGCGATGCCGGTAGCGGTCAGCGGCACGTCGGTCCAGCCGGTGAAGCGGTTGTCGCGATTCCAGGTGGACTCGCCATGGCGGATCATGACCAGCTTGTGCATTGACTTCCTTGTGTAGCTTGGGTTAAGTGGGGCCGGGGCAACCGCTCATTTTAGAATCCTGGGTTGCTCACCTAAGGAACCTTCTTGAAATTCATCGTCGATAACTGGATGGTGCTGGCCGTGGCGCTGGCGTCGGGCGGCATGTTGCTGTGGCCGATGATCAGCGGCGCGAGCGGCGCGGGGCTGTCGGCAAGCGACGCGGTGCAGCTCATCAACCGCCACAAAGCCGTGGTGATCGACGTGAGCGACGCCGAGGAGTTCGCCAAGTCGCATGTGCGCGGCGCGAGGAACGTGCCGCTTGCGCAACTGGATGCCAAGCTGCCTTCGCTGGTGAAGAACAAGGCGCTGCCGGTCATCATGGTTTGTCCGAACGGCGGGCGCGCCGCGCGGGCCGCCGCCGCCGCGAAAAAGCTCGGCTACGAGCAGGCCCAACCGTTGGCCGGCGGACTGAAGGCGTGGAAAGAGGCTAATCTGCCGATCGGAAGCGCCTGATCCGGCGCGCGCTCCTTTTCTCGTCTGGTCGTCCAGACTTCTGTCTTTGCCGTCGCTCGAGTTCCGTTTCATGCAACCCGTAAAAATCTACACTAGCGATTGGTGCCCCTATTGCCACCGCGCGCTCGACATCCTCAAATCCGTTGGCGTATCGGAGCTCGAAGAGATTCGTGTCGACGAATCGCCCGAGCATAAAAAGCAGATGACGGAAATCACCGGCCGCCGCACCGTGCCGCAGATTTTCGTCGGCGACACCCACGTGGGCGGTTGCGACGATTTGATGGCACTGATCGAGCGTGGCGGTTTGCAGCCGTTGCTCGATCGGGCCTGACACTCATCGAGTGCGAGTCTGCTGCCGGCCGCCGCGCGCGGCGGCTTGTGCGAGAGCGCAGACGGCGAGCCGATGCGGCGCCTGAGATAATCCTCGCGAGTTCCACATCGAGAAAGCCGGCCGCGGGTGCTGCCCGCAGCCGGCCTTGTTTTTTTCCAGAACCCCTTTGAAAGCATTCCATGGCAACCGAAGACAACACCCCCGTGTTCCAGATCCAGCGCGTTTACTTGAAAGAAGCGTCGCTCGAGCAACCGAACTCTCCCGCGATCCTGCTCGAGCAGGCGCAGCCGACGGTCGACATCCAGCTCGGCGTCGAGGCCGGCACTGCGGCTGACGGTATTTACGAGGTCGCCGTCACCGCCACGGTGACCACCAAGATCGGCGATAAAACGGTGTTTCTGGTCGAAGCCAAGCAGGCCGGCATCTTCGAGATCCGCAACCTGCCGCCCGAGCAGATGGACCAGGTGATGGGCATTGCTTGCCCGAGCATCGTCTACCCGTACCTGCGCGGCAACGTGTCGGACATCGTCACCCGCGCCGGCTTTCCGCCGGTGCATTTGGCCGAGATCAACTTTCAGGCGATGTACGAGCAGCAGAAGGCGCAGGCCGCAGCGCAGACCGGCGGCGCGGACGCACCGAAGATCGTGACCCAGTAGCACGATTTCTTGATATTTTTGGCCACTTCCGCCCGTCAACTGGGCCTGAGTAGCTATGAAAATGGTAGTGATTGGCGCCGGCGCATGGGGCACGGCGCTGGCGGTGGCCGCCAGCCGTGAACGTCCTGGCAGGGCGCCTGGCTCCACGCTGCAGGTAGCGCTTTGGGCGCGCGACGGCGCGCAGGCAGGCGCCATGCGGTCGCACCGGGTCAACGCTCGTTATCTGCCCGGCGTGGTGCTGCCGGCGGCGCTCGACATCAGCGATGCGCCGGCTGATCGGCTGCTCGCGATGGGGCAAGCCAGCGACCTGGTCGTCATCGCAACGCCGATGGCCGGCTTGCGGCCGATGCTCGAAACGCTCGCCGAATGCACGGTGCCGATCGCCTGGCTTTGCAAGGGCTTCGAGCTGCCGCACAGCGACCTGAATGCCCAGGGCCTGATGCCGCACGAGGTCGCCAGGCAAGTCGCGCCGAGCATCGCGGGCGGCGCGTTGAGCGGCCCGAGTTTTGCGCAGGAGGTCGCGCTCGGCCAGCCCACCGCGCTGGTGGCCGCAAGCGCCGACCCGGCGGTGCGCGACGCATTGGTGCGTGCCTTTCACGGCCCGGCGCTTCGGGTTTATGCGAACGACGACATCGTGGGCGTCGAAGTCGGAGGCGCGGTCAAGAATGTGCTCGCGATCGCGACCGGCCTGTGCGACGGCTTGCAACTCGGCTTGAACGCGCGAGCTGCACTGATTACGCGCGGTCTGGCCGAGATGACGCGCTTTGGCGTTGTCCTCGGCGCGCGGCCCGAGACTTTCATGGGTTTGTCGGGACTTGGCGATCTGGTGCTGACGGCGACCGGCGACTTGAGCCGCAACCGCAAGATCGGTCTGCTGCTTGCGCAGGGCAAAAATTTGCAGCAGTCGGTCGAGTCCCTCGGGCATGTGGCCGAAGGCGTCTACAGCGCCCGCACCGTGCTCGAGCGAGCCCGGGCGCTTCAGATCAACATGCCGATCACCGAGGCCGTCGTTGCGCTGCTCGACGGCCTGGTAACGCCGGCCGAGGCCGTGTTGCGATTGATGGGGCGCGATCCGGCGGTGGAATCTGGGTGAGCCGCCAGTCGAATTGATCGCGCCGCATCGGACGCAGTCGGCCGGACCTGGCGACGCGATCGGCTCGGCGAAGCGCGTGCTGCCGCGATCGGGTTCCATACGGTCGCCATGCGGGGTTCTGACTGCGCGGTCGGGCGGGCGCAGCGCATGGCACGAGGATCGGGTCCCCGAGCCGTCGGCAGGATGGTTTTTTGCCTACGCGGTCGGCCCGGCGCAGCGCGTGGCACCCTTGGCTTCGAGTTCCCGCACCTGTTCATCGCTGTAGCCGGCCTCGCGCAGCACCTCGTGGCTGTGCTGCCCGAGCAGCGGCGCGGGGCGTTGTCGGCGCGCGGGCGGCGTGGCGGACATCTTGATCGGCACGCCGAGTTCGCGGATGCGGCCCTCGGTCGGATGGTCCACGGTTTGCAGCATTCCGGTCGCCAGTAGGTGCTCGTCTTCCAGCAGGGTGTCCAGATCCGCCAGCGGCATGCACGGGATGTCGGCTTCGCGCAGCAGCTCCTGCCATTCGTCGGTGCTTCGGAGCGCCATCGCGGCGCCAACCAGTTGGTACAGGTCGTTGATGTGCTCGGTGCGCGCGCCGATGCTCGCAAAGCGCGGGTCTTCGGTGAACAGATGCGCGCGGTCGATCAGGCGCAGGAAAACCTCCCACTGGCGGTCGTTGTAGATCAGCACGCACAGGTAGCCGTCGAGCGTGCGGTACGGGCGGCGTTCGGGCACCAGCAGGCGCGGGTAACCGGTTGGCCCGAGCGGCGGTACGAAGGTCTGGCCGGCCATGTGGTCGGACAGCACGTACTGCACCATCGTTTCGTACATCGGCACTTCGACTTCTTGGCCGATCCCGTTGTTGCGGGTTCGCGCGATGACGGCCGCGAGGATCGCGTTCGCGGCCATCAGGCCGACGGTGCGGTCGGCCAGGGTCAGCGGCACATAGCGCGGCTCGCCGCCGGAAGCGCGGCTCATCACGCTCGGCACGGCGGCGGCGCCCTGGATCAGGTCGTCGTAAGCCGGGCGGCCCGCGTAGGGACCGGCCTCTCCGTAGCCGTAGAGGCCCGCATGGATCAGGCCGGGGTTGTCGGCCTTGAGCCGCTCATAGTGGATGCCCAGCCGCCGCATCGCCTGCGGCCGGATGTTGTAGACCACGACGTCAGCGCTCTTGGCGAGCTTGAAGAACGCCTCAAGTCCCTCGGGTTTTTTCAGATCCAGCACGAGGCTGCGCTTGTTGCGGTTCACGTGCAAAAAGATCGCGCCCATGCCCGGATGCCGCATCGGACCGATGCCACGCACCGTGTCGCCGGCGGGCGGCTCGACCTTGATCACGTCGGCGCCCATGTCGGCCATCAACTGGGTCGCATACGGGCCCATGAGCACGGAGGTGAGGTCGATGACGCGCAATCCCGCCAGCGCGCCGACGCTGGGCTCCGCGTTGCTCATGCGAGCGCTTCCAGCATGAAGTCGAGCGCGGACTGCTCTTTGTTCGATAGCAAGGAATGACCAATGCGCGTGCGCCAAAGGGTCTCAGAGCCAAAATCCAGGCGCCATTCGTGCAACCTGCGGGTCCAAAGATGCAGCGGATACTCCGCCGTGATGCCCATCGCGCCGTGCACCGCATGGGCAACCGTCGCGACCCGGCCGACCGCCGCGCTCGTGCGCGCCTTGGCCACGGCCGCAAGCAGGTCACCTTTTTTTGGCATACCGGCGCGTGCAGCCATTTCCGCCGCCATCGCGCTCGCATGAACCAGCTCGGCAATCTCGGCGAGGTTCTGCTGGATCGCCTGGAATTTGCCAATCGGCCGCCCAAACTGGGTGCGCTCGTTGGCGTAGACGACGGTCAGATCGAGCACTCTCACCATCGCGCCCGCCAGCATTGCGGACCAGAGCACCGCGCCGATCTCTTGAAGAGGTTGCGCCGGCCCGAGTTCGATCGCATCGGCGGGCCACTCGCGCCAGTGCAGATGAGCCTGCAAGCTGCCGTGAACGCCGGGGCTCCAGCGCTTTGCAGCGGCGGCTGGCAGCAACCAGCAATGTTCGCGGCGATTGATCGCGATCCATTGCGCGACGAGGCCGAACGGCACGGTGTGTGCCGTCACGCTGCGGTCGTCATCGAATTTCGAGTTCACCGCCAAGGTGATCGGACCTGCAACGTCGCGCCGTTCGCCGAGCAGGGAACGCGCCCAGCAGGTCGCCGCGAGCGGCACCGGCAGCGCGTGGCGGCCGGCCGCGAAAAGCAGAGGAAAAGTCTCGTGCAAAGCCATTCCGGCGCCACCGGCATCCTCGGGTGACAACGCATCGAGAAAACCGCTTTCCTCGATCTGCTGCCACAACGGGCGGCAATCGGCGCCCCCTTCGATCTTCATGACAGCCGCAGGTGTTGCGATAGCCGAGAACAGTTTTTCGGCGGAGTCGGTAAGCAAATCGTTCATGAACTTGTTTCCGTTCACTAGCGCAGCCCGAGGCCGCGCGCGATCATGCCGCGCAGGATCTCGCGTGTGCCGCCGCGCAGCGAATAGGTGGGCGAAATCTGAAGCGAGTAGGCGAGGGTGCGCATCAAGTCGTCGTCCGCGCAAGCCTCGCCGTCCGCGCCGAGGGCATCCGCGATCCAGATCGGCATGTCCTGCTCGAGCTGCGTGCCCAGATCCTTTACCAGCGCCGCTTCCACCAGCGGGCTTTCGCCCTTGGCCAGGCGCGCGGTGAGGGAGATCGACATTGAGCGCAGCACCGCCATCTCACAAACGATGCGACCGGCCAGCGCGGCCCAGGTCGGGTCGGCCGGCTGTTTTCGTACAAAGTCGAGCCAGGTGTCGAATAGCACCATGGTCGCGTAGATGCGCTCCGGCCCGCTGCGCTCGAACGCGAGTTCGGCATTCACCTGCGCCCAGCCGCTGCCCTCGGCGCCGATGAGCGCATCGTCCGCGAGCAGCACGTCGTCGAAGAACACCTCGTTGAAATGCGAGTCGCCCGCGAGGTCTTCGATCGACCGCACGGTGATGCCCGGCAGCGACAGATCGACGATGAATTGCGACAAGCCCTTTTGCCGGTCCTCGGGCGTGCCCGAGGTGCGCACCAGCGCGATCATGTAGTGCGAGCGGTGCGCGTTGGTGGTCCAGATCTTCTGGCCGGAAAGTCGCCAACCGCCGTCGACCCGCGCGGCGCGCGTGCGCACGCTGGCCAGGTCCGAGCCGGCCTGCGGCTCGCTCATGCCGATGCAGAAAAAGGCGTCGGCCTGGCAAATGCGCGGCAGCAAGGCACGCTTCTGCGTGTCTGTGCCGAACTTCAGAATCAGCGGCCCGCTTTGCCGATCCGCAATCCAGTGCGCCGACACCGGCGCGCCGCGCGCGAGCATTTCCTCGACGATCACGAAGCGGCTGAACGGGTCCATGCCGGCGCCGCCGTACTCGGTCGGCAAGGTCAGGCCGACCCAGCCTTCGCGCGCCATCGCGCGGCTGAAGTCGGCGTCGAAGCCCATCCAGGAGCGGGCACGGCGGTCTGGCGCGAGGCCTTTCAAACGTTCATCCAGAAACGCCCGCACTTTGGGGCGTAGCGCCTCGGCATGCTCGGGCAGCCGCTCGAGCGCGAGCGGGGGCAAGCCGCTCATTTCAAGCCAGCTTTGAAGGCGTTGAGCGCCTCGGTGCCCGCGCGGCCGCGCCGGTCCATGTTGTCAGCCCAGTCCTTCGCGACGGTCGCCATCGTTTCCTTGAGCTTTTCCTTGTCGGCCGCGGGCAGGGTGACGAGGGTGACACCGGCCTTCTTCGATATTTCGATGTCGCGCGCTTCGTCGTTCTCGACCTTCTCGCACGCGCTTTTCACGAACTGCTCGCCCATGTCGGTCAGTGCCGTTTGCACCTCGGCAGGCAGTGCGGCGAATTTCTTCTCGCTGATCACATAGTTGGCGACGAAGCTGCCGAAGTTCTCGCCCACGGTCGAATACTTTGCGACCTTGTGCAGCTCGTAGGGTGGCAGGCTGTTGAACGGGAACAGCATGCCGTCGATGGTGCCGCGCGAAAGGGCTTCGTACACGTCGGGTGTCGGGATCTGGATCGGCACCGTGCCGAGCTTTTTCAATGCGAGTTCCTTGGCCGAGCCGCTGGTGCGGATCTTCTGGCCTTCCAGGTCCTTCAGGTTCTGGAACGGCTTCTTGGTGAGCAGTTGATACGGCGGCAGGACGATCGTGAACAGCAGGCGCACGCCGTTCGGCTCGAACTCCTTCTTCGCGATTAGCCCGCCCGGTTTGGCGAGTTTCCAATAGGCCAACGTGCCCTTGCACGAACTGCTGTAATCGAGCGGCAACTCGGCCACGACCGACAACGGCATCTTGTCGGTGACGAACGCGGGTGCGACGTAGCCGATGTCGACGACGCCCGCCTGCGTGAGCTGCAGCATGTCCTTGGATTTGCCCAGTTGCTCGGCCGGGTAGTACTCGAAGTCGACGTTGCGGTTCTTCGCCTTGAACTGCTCCATCAGCGGCTTGACGAAGTATTCCGGGATGTAGTGGCCCACGGGAAAAGAGTCCGCGATCTTGATCTTGACGTTGTCGGCCATGGCCGGCTGTGCTATCGCAATTGTGAGCGCGCCGGCGAACGAAAGAGCTACGGAAGTGCGGCAAGGCTTTTTCATCGAATGGTCTCCATGTGATTTTGGGAAAGTCAGAAATTCATTGTCGAAGGCAACCAGAGAATGATCTGCGGAAACGCGACGAGCAGCGCCAGCAGCAACAGATGCGCCACGACGTGTGGCCACACGCCAGTGAACACTTCCTTCAGTGGCCGCCCGGTGTAACGCGACACTACGAACACGTTGAGCCCGACCGGCGGCGTGACCAGCCCTACTTCGGCCGTCACGATGATGATGACGCCGAACCAGACCGGGTCGAACCCAAGCGACTTGATGAGCGGCAGCACGATCGGAACCGTGAGCACCAGGATC
>JBDTRV010000074.1:0-8710 GCA_039931475.1 Burkholderiales bacterium
CTGGTCCATCACGCAGCCAAGCACGATGTAGCCGAACAAAAGCAACGTGATGATGACCCACTTCGATGTGTCAAGCGACGCGACCCAGGCGACGATCTGCTGCGTCGATTGTGTGAGCGAGAAGAAGTAGCCGAATATCTTGGCGCAGACGATGATCATCACGATCATGCAGCTCGCGTGCAGCGCGCGCATAAGCGCTTTCGACAGCGACTCGATGCCGATCTTGCCCGCGCGCAACGCGAGCAGAAACGCGCCGAACGCGCCGATGCCCGAGGCTTCCGTCGGCGTTGCCACTCCGGTGTAGATGACGCCGGTGACGGCCATGAACAGCAGCAGCATTGGCCCGACCACGGTGAGCGACGCAAACTTCTCGCGCCACGTGTAGGCCCTGCCAAGCGGCGCGCGGGCCGGCACCCGCCAGACCAGATACCAAACAGTCGCCATGATCGTCGCCGTCACGAGCAGCCCCGGCACCACGCCCGCGACCAGCAACTGGCCAATGCTCACGTCCGCGATGATGCCGAACAGCACCAGCGCGATGGAAGGCGGAATCAGCATCGCCAGGGTGCCGCTGATCGCGACCACGCCGCCCGCCAGTTGCGGCTCGTAACCGGCCTTGAGCATCGCGGGAATCGTGGTGGAAGACAGGGTTGCGGCCGATGCGGTGCTCGACCCCGAGATCGCGCCAAAACCGGCTCCCGCCAGCGCGGTCGCCATCGCCAGGCCTCCTGGGATCCGCCCAACCCAGCTCGTGGCGGCCTTGAACAGGTTGTCGGCCACGCCCGAGAGGATCACGAACTCGGCCATCAGGATGAACAGCGGCACCGTGATCAGTTCATAGGTGCCGGCGGTCGACAGCGGCGTTGTCGTGACGATGCCAGTGAGCGCGCCGATGCCGCCGACCAAGTAAAGCCCGAGGGTGCCGGCGGTCGCGAGCGCGAACGCGACGGGCATGCCCAAGGCCAGCAGCACGAACATCAGGAGAGCGATGCCCGCTGCAATCATTCAGGCGATTCCTGCGTGCCGGACAGCGGCGGTAGCGCCAGCCAGCGTTCCCGTGTGGCGAGCGTCATCACGTAACCGATCGAGTTCAGAAGGCAACGGATGAACAGCAACCCGAAGCCGATGGGCAGCAGCACGGTGGTAACCCAGGTCGGCAGCTCGAGGCCGCTGCTTTGCACGGTGCCGCTTGCGAAATCGCCCACGGTCTGGCGCAGTGCAGCCCAGGCAATGAATGCGAACACCGGCGTCGCGACGATGCTGACGATCGCCTCGAACCAATAGCGGGTGCGCTCGCCGAGGTAGTTGTGCGCGATGTCCACGCTCACATGGGCATGGGCGCCGAGCGTGTGCGACACCGATAGAAAGAACAGGCCCGGCAGCAGAAAGGTCGAGATGACTTCATACGCCCAGAGCAGCGGCGAATTGAGCAGATAGCGCGCCGACACGTCGGCCACCACGACCAGCATCAACGCGAACAGCAGCAGGCAGGCGAGCCAGGCGGCGGCGTTGTCGATGCGCTGCATCCATTGCCGCAATCGCTGGTAGGCGCTCAACCGTTGCCTCCTTTCATTCTTTTTTTCGACACACTCGTAACGCCGGCGCTACCCAGGCGGCTTCGGGCGCTGCGCGGACTTGGGCCGGAATGCCTTGCAGACCACATCGTTGGTTTCAAGATAGGGGCCGCCGATCAAGTCGATGCAATACGGCACGGCCGCAAAGATGCCGGGCATTTCGCTCTCGCCGTTCGGCCCTCTCAAGCCTTCTAGCGTTTCAGCGATCGCTTTGGGCTGGCCCGGCAGATTGATGATCAGGCTGTTGCCGCGCACCACCGCGACCTGGCGCGAGAGAATCGCCGTCGGCACGAATTTGAGGCTGATCTGACGCATCTGCTCGCCGAACCCGGGCATTTCCTTGTCGGCCACCGCGAGCGTCGCCTCCGGCGTCACGTCGCGCGGGGCGGGGCCGGTGCCGCCGGTGGTCAGCACGAGAGAGCAACCGGCGTCGACCAGCTCGATCAGGGCTTTGCTGATTTCCGTGGCCTCGTCCGGGATCAACCGAGGCTCGAAGGTGATCGGGTTTTGCAGCGCGCGCGTGAGCCAGTCCTTGAGCGCGGGCAGCCCCTTGTCTTCGTAGACGCCGGTCGATGCGCGATCGCTGACGGAGACGATGCCGATGCGCACCGCATCGAGCGTGGCGAGTTCAGTCATGTTCGAGTTCCTGATTCAGCGAGGGTGGTGGCCGCGGCGCTGTCGGCGCCAGTTTCGGTGCCGGCCTGCGCATTGGAATGAAGCTGCACCTTCACGATCCTGAAAATTTCGCGGTAGCTCTTGCCGTGGCGGGGCGCCTCGCCCGGCTTTTCCGGCTTGGCGTCCTTGCGCGCTTGCCGCACCAGGGTGCGCAGCGCTTGTGCATCGGTGTCAGGAAAGCGTGCGATCCATTCGCCGATGGCCGTATCCCCGTCGATCAGCCGATCACGCCATTGTTCGGCCCGATGCAGCGCCAGCGTCTCCTCGGCCGACGGTGCGCGCTGCGCGTCGACCGCGGCGCGCACCGATTCGATCGTATCGTCATCGAGCTTGCGCATCAGCTTGCCGACGAACTGAAGCTGCCGGCGCTTGCCTTCGAAGTCGGTGATCTTCTTCGCGTGGGCAAGCGCGTCCACGAGTTTGTCGGGCAGTTCGAGCGGCGCCAACCGGTCGGCGCGCAGGTCCTGCAACTGTTCGCCGAGGGCCTGCAGTTCAGTGCTATCGCGCTTGAGTTCGGTCTTGCTCGGACCTTCGTTCCCACGCAGCTCGCGCTTGAGTTCGAGGTCCAGCTCACTGCCCTCGGCAACGAAAGTGCCTCGGACGAAATAGCCTTTTTTGGGTTTGCGGGACATGCGCCTTGAGTGCGGAGGAAAGAGAAGCGAACCGGACCTGCCGAACCAGCGACGGGGCGACTTTGGGGCAGCAAAGTATCATAGCCCTCGACATGAATTCAACCGCACCCACCGCCGACCGTGGCTTCAGCTACAGCCGCGTTTTCTTTGAAGAACTGGTCGATCGGGCGCTGGCCCACGCCAAAAAGATCGGGGCCACCGATGCGGCCGCCGAAGCGTCCGAAGGCTGCGGCCTTTCGGTCAGCGTGCGCAAGGGCGAGCTCGAGAACGTCGAGCGCAACCGCGACAAGTCGCTCGGCGTCACGGTCTACGTCGGCCAGCGCCGCGGCAATGCGAGCACTTCCGACTTTTCGCAGACCGCGATCGAGCAGACGGTGCAGGCCGCGTTCGACATCGCTCGCTTTACCGCCGAAGACCCGGTGGCGGGCTTGCCCGACGAGGCCGACATCGCGCCGCATGACGACGTGCAGCGGGATCTCGATCTGTTCCACCCGTGGGCGATCAGCAGCGAACAAGCGGCGCGGATCGCGCTCGAATGCGAAGCGGCCGCGTTGACTACGAGCAAGCGCATCACCAACAGCGAGGGCGCGGGCGTGTCGGCCCAGCAAAGCCATTTTTTCAGCGCCCACACCCGCGGTTTTCGCGGTGGCTACGCCAGCTCGCGCCATTCGCTGTCGGTCGCGCCGATCGCGGGCAAGGGCAACGACATGCAGCGCGATGCCTGGTATTCGTCAATGCGCTGCGCCGACGATCTCGCGTCGCCCGAGGCGGTAGGGCGTTATGCGGCTGAGCGGGCATTGAGCCGCCTGAAGTCGCGCAAGATCGCGACCGTGGAATGCCCGGTGCTGTTCGAGTCGACTTTGGCGGCCGGCCTGCTCGGCAGCTTCGTGCAGGCGGTGAGCGGTGGGGCGCTGTATCGCAAGAGCACGTTTCTGCCGGAGTCGCTTGGCAAGCGCGTGTTCCCCGACCACATCGACATCGCCGAAGACCCGTTCATCGCGCGTGGCAAGGGCAGTTCGCCGTTCGACGACGAAGGCGTGAAGGTGCAGCCGCGCAAGGTGGTCGACGGCGGCCGGGTCGAAGGCTACTTCCTCGGCAGCTATTCGGCGCGCAAGCTCGGCATGAAGACCACTGGCAACGCGGGCGGCTCGCACAATCTCGTGCTGACCTCGCGCCTCACGCAGCACGGCGACAAGCTCGATGCGATGCTGAAAAAGCTGGGCAAAGGCTTGTTCGTGATCGAACTCATGGGGCAGGGCGTGAACTACGTGACCGGCGACTATTCGCGCGGCGCGAGCGGCTTCTGGGTCGAGGGCGGGCGTATCGCGTACCCGGTTCATGAGATCACGATCGCGGGCAACCTGAAGGACATGCTGCAGGGCATCACAGCGGTCGGCTCGGACGCCTACAACTACGGTGCGAAGACGGTGGGATCGGTGCTCGTGAACCGGATGAAGATCGCGGGCAACTGACCGGGCGGCCTTGGCGCCGCTTTGCTGGCGCTCGGTTTAGGCGTGCCGACCTGCACTGAGCGGCGCGTGCGGCCGGGCGGTCGGCTGGTGCAGCGCGGCTTGCCAAGCCTGCGCCGCGTCCCTCATCGCGCGGCTGCGGCGCGGCAGCGACGTTGAACTGACCCGTTGACGCGAAAATCAGAACAAAATTGGCCGTTACCGCTCGTCGGATGGCGCTTTTCAGCTATCTAAAGCGTAGCAAACTCAGCGTTTGGGCCGCAGCTCCACGATCATCGGCGTTGGCACCCGGCCGTCGATGTCCTTGGGCATCGTGTCGGTCTTCTCGATCGCGCGCAAAGCGGCTTGGTCCCACGATTTATTGCCGCTGCTCTTGACTAGGCGGGCCGAGATGATCGAGCCGTCCGGCGAGGTGCGCACTTCCACTTCGGCCTTCGGGTTGCCCGAGATGAAAGCCAGATCCGGATAGACGATGTTCGGCCGCACTTTGGCCTGCACCTTGCCAGCATAGCCGGCCGACGGGCCGCTGGTTTTCTGGCTGCCGGTGCCGTCTTCGCTGCCCCCGGCCAGGCCCTGCATCCGCTTGATGGCGGCCAGGCGCCGGTCTTCGGCGGCAGCGGCGGCTTTGCCATCGGCCGCGGCCTTGGCTTGTGCGGCGGCTTTGGCTTCGGCGGCGGCCTTGGCCTTGGCTTCGACCGCGGCTTTCGCCTTGGCGTCCTCGGCGGCCTTGGTCTTGGCGTCGGCGACCGCCTTGGTCTTCGCATCGGCCGCTGCCTTGGCTTCAGCCCGAGCCGTTTCCTTGGCTTCGGCGGCGGCGCGTGCCTTGGCATCGGCGGCCGCTTTGGCTTTGGCTTCGGCGGCGGCCTCCTTGCGGGCTTCGGCTTCGGCCAGACGCTTTTCGTCGTTTTCCTTTTTCTCGCGCGCCTTGGCTTCGGCCGCCTTTTGAGTGCGCGCTTCGGCCTCCGCCTGACGTTTGGTTTCGAGTCTCTCGGCTTGTGCCTCGGCCTTGCGCTGCGCTTCTTCCTCGCGTTTCTTCTCCAGCGCGAGTTCGCGTTTCCGTTCCTCGGCCGCCTCGCGTTTTTCTTTGCGCTCCCGCTCCAGCACCAGTTGCCGCGCCTTTTCTTTTTCTTCCGCGCGCTTTTCCTTCTCGCGTTCGAGCGCGATGTCGGCGTCCGAAATCACCGGTTGCGGCGGCTCGGGTACGACCTCGGGCTTTGGCTCCGGAGGCGGGGGAGGCGGGGGCGTCGGTGCCACGACCGGCTCGGGCGGGGTCGGTGGGGCCGGCGCGGGAACCGCGGCGCGCGGGGTCGCGGGGCCGGCCACGCCAGTCCAGAGTTCGGCCTGAATCGCGATGTCTTCCGCCTCGCTCTTCCAGTTCACGCCCCAGGTCAGCGCCATGATCAGAAGCGCATGAGCGAGCAGCGCCAAAAGCCACGAACGGATCACGCCGGGCGGGTGCTCGGGCGCGAATTGCAGACTGTCGGCGGAGGCTTGCATCTAGCTTGAAGACGACCGGCAGGCGCTACTTCGCGAGCTGAACCGATAGCCCGATGCGCTGCACGCCCGCCTTCTGCAGCCGATCCATCACCGCAATCACGGTTTCGTACTTGACGGTCTTGTCCGCACTGATGACGACCGCGCTGCTTGCGGGATCCTTGCCCGCCTGGGCGCGCTGCACCGCGCCGGCCACGTCCTGCAGGCTGGTCGCGGTTTCGTCGTTCTTGATGCGCAACTTGAGCACCTGCTCCTTGCCGATCACGATCTGGATCACCTGATCGGGCTGGCGCCCGGCCTTCCCGATGCTGGGCAGGTCGATCATGCTGGGCGTGATCAGCGGCGCGGTGACCATGAAGATGATCAAAAGCACCAGCATCACGTCGATGAACGGCACCATGTTGATCTCGTTGATGGTGCGGCGGCCGCGGCCCCTTGAAACCATTGCGGGCATGGCAGTTCCTTGCGGCTAGTGCGAGACGGGAGCGGTCTGCGGCGGCGCGACGCCGACGTTGCGCTGCAAGATGTTGGAGAACTCCTCGATGAAGGTCTCCAGCCGGATCGCGACGCGGTCGATGTCGCGCGCGAAGCGGTTGTAGGCGACCACCGCCGGGATCGCCGCGAACAGGCCGATGGCAGTGGCGACCAGCGCTTCCGCAATGCCGGGTGCGACCGTGGCCAACGTCACCTGCTGCAACGCGGCCAGGCCGGTGAAGGCGTGCATGATGCCCCACACGGTGCCGAACAGCCCGACATAGGGCGAGACCGATCCGACCGACGCGAGGAACGACAGGTTGTGCTCCGCCACGTCGAGCTCGCGCTGAAAGCTCGCGCGCATCGCCCGCCGGGCGCCGTCCATCAACGTCAAGCCGTCGGTGATGCGGCGCTCGCGCAGCTTCTGGTATTCGCGCATGCCGCTGGCGAAGATGCGCTCCATCGGCCCGGCGTGGCGCGCGTTCTTGGCGGCGGCCGAGAACAGCTCGTTCAGATTGCTGCCGGACCAGAACTCGCGCTCGAAAAAGTCGTTGAGCGTCTTCATGCGGCGCAGCGCGAACCATTTTCGGAAGATCGCGGCCCAGCTTGCGATCGAGACCACGATCAACAGCGCCATCACGAACTGCACCACCCAGCTTGCGTGCAGCACCAGTTGGATGATCGACATGTCTTGGTTCATTGAAGGACTTCCAGAATCGTTTTCGGAATACGCGCGGGGGTCAGCGTGCGGCTGTCGACCCAGCCGATGCGGATGGTGCCGGCGCAGAGCAGTAGCGGGGCGTCGGAATTCTCGGTACGCTCCGATTTTAATAGCGTCTTTTGAGACAGGACTAGCGACGCCGCCCCTTTTCTTTGTAAATCAGCGGTAACGATGAGCAGGTCGTCCAGCCGCGCCGGTGCATGGTACTTGAGCGCCGTTTCGCTGACGACGAACATGCCGCCTGTCTGCTGGCTGATGCGGCGCTGCTCGAGCCCGAGCGAACGCAGCCACTCGGTGCGCGCGCGCTCGAAGAACTTGAGGTAGTTGGCGTAGAAGACGATGCCGCCGGCGTCGGTGTCTTCCCAGTAGACGCGAATCGGGTGCTCGAAGGCCATCGCGATTCAGCCGCTTTCGAGCGCGGAGCCGATGCGCAGGGTCGCCTCTTCGAGCTGCTCCATCGAATTCGCGGTCGAAAACCGGATGAAGCGATGCGTCTGGTCGTGCCCGAAGTCGCGCCCCGGCGTGACCGCGACGTGTGCGCGGCGCATCAGCTCGAACGCGAAATCCCAGCTTCCCTTGACGCCGAACCGCTCGGCGGCGGCCGTGCAATCGGCCCACGCATAGAACGCGCCGTCCGGTGGCACCGGCACCGTGAGGCCGAGGCGGTTCAACGCGGGCACGAAGAAGTCGCGGCGAGCCCGAAACGCGGCGCGGCGCCGCTCGTATTCGGCGATGCTATCGTTTTCAAAGCAGGAAAGCGCCGCCTGCTGGGCGATAACGCTTGCGCAGATGTACAAGTTCTGGGCCAGCCGCTCGATGGTGGGCACCAGCGCCTCGGGCAGCACGACCCAGCCGAGGCGCCAGCCGGTCATGTTGAAATATTTGGAGAAGCTGTTGATGCTGATCACGTCGTCGCCCAAGGCAAGCGCGCTGTGGCCGAAGGTCTCGTCGTAGGACAAGCCGAGATAGATCTCGTCGATCAGCGTGATGCCGCCCTTGCTGCGCACGAACTGGTGAATGCGCGCGAGTTCATCCGGGTGGATCGAGGTGCCGGTCGGGTTCGATGGGGAGGCGAGCAGCACACCGCGGGTGCGATCGGTCCAGTGCGCTTCGACCTTGTCCGCGCTGAGCTGAAAACGCTCGTCCGCGCTGGTCGGGATCAGCACCGGCACCCCGTCGGCCGCGGCGACGAAATGGCGGTTGCATGGGTAGCTCGGGTCCGGCATCAGGATTTCATCGCCGGGGTCGATCAGCGCCAGGCACGCGAGCTGCAATGCCGCTGAAGCGCCGGCCGTGATGAAGATGCGCCCGGCGGGCACCTGAACGCCAAAACGGCTTGAATACCAGCCAGAGATCCGTTCGCGCAAGGCGTCGAGGCCGGCGGCCTGCGTGTACTGCGTCTGGCCGGCGCGAATCGCACGTTCCGCCGCCTCTTGCACCAGCGGCGGCGCGGTGAAATCCGGCTCGCCGATGTTGAGATAAATCATCGGCCGATGCGAGCCTTCGAACTCGCGCGCCATGCGCTGCGCGGCCTTGGCCACCTCCATCACGTAGAACGGCTCGATCCGCTCGGCGCGCGCGGAAATCCTCATGGCTCGGGCAGCCCTTGCGGCCGCGTTTCCGGCTGTGTTTCCGGCGGCGGCGTTCCCGGATGCGCTTCCGACTGCGATT
>JBDTRV010000075.1:0-8665 GCA_039931475.1 Burkholderiales bacterium
CTGCCCTATGGCGAAGTCGCGCCGTACCAGGTCGGCCGCTACTGGCGCGATCCGGTGCGGCCGAGCCGGGACAACCCGCATACCCCCATCTGGCTGGATCACATTGCGCTCAAAGCGGTGGCGCGCGACAAGCGGCAGCGCTTCGAAACCGCCGAGGAACTGCTGCTCGCGCTGGAGCGTGGCGCATCGCGGCCGCTTAGCCGCCCGGGCGCGACGCCACTGATTCAGCGGGCCCAACGATGGGCTGGAAGATCGGCTTCGTGCTGTCGGTATTGATCAACCTGCTGCTCATTTATTGGCTGCTGTTCTTGCCGACGCGTTGACGCGAAAGCGGCGGACAGCGACCCCTTTCAATCCTCTTGAAAGCGCCGCGGCAGATCCCTAAATCTTTCTCACAGAGACGGTGCCGGCCCTCCCGCGCCGATGTTCGAAACAGCTTTTGGAAATGGAAGGGGCAATGGGTCCAGCCCGGCGGAATGTCGGATGGGTCCATCATCCCGGCCATGCCCATGCCGGGCATCTTCGTCACGAGAATCGCGATCAAAGCCTACGCCGTTCCCACGAGGAAACACGCCGGCCGAGTCATCGAGAGCGACAATGCCGATATGACTGCCCCCTTTCGCGCCCCCTTCCCGATCCGCAGCCTGGTCGACGTCCGGCGCCTGGAGCAAACGCCGATTGAGACTGCCGTCGGCGTGGACAGCACCTACGCGCTGATCCGCGACGTCGCCCAAGCCTTTCCCGATCGGCCCGCGTTGACGTTCCTGTCGAGCGCTGACACGAGCCAGCCGGCGCAGCGCTGGACCTACTCTGAATTGCTGGCCCGCATGCACCAGACGGCCAACCTGCTGCACCGCCTGGGCGTGCAGCCGGGCAACGCGGTCGCGGTGCTGTTGCCGGGATGCCTGGCCTATCACCTCGCGCTGTGGGGCGGCGGCGCGGCTGCCATCGTGCAGCCGCTGAACCCGCTGCTGGACGAGGCCCATCTGACCGCGATGCTGCGCGCGAGCGGCGCGGTGGCGCTGCTGGCCTACGGCGCCGAAGCGGAAGCTGGGTACTGGAGCAAGGCGCAGCGTCTGCAGGCGGCCGTGCCCGCGCTGCGCATCCTGCTGCGCGTGACGCCGGTGGACGAAGCGCCGCAGGACGATGATTTCGACGCGCTGATAGCGCAGGAACCAGCCGACCGCCTGGTCAGCGGCCGAATCATCGCCGCGTCGGACATCGCGGCCTACTTTCACACCGGCGGCACCACCGGCGCGCCCAAACTGGCGCGCCACAGTCATGGCGCCCAGGTGTTCACGGCGTGGGCCAGCGTCACGATGCAGGGCTTGCGCGAGACCGACGTATCGATCAACGGCTACCCGCTGTTTCACGTGGCGGGCGTGCTGCCGGGCGCGTTGACGTCGTTGTCGGCAGGGGCGGAGACCGTAATCCCGACCACCGCGTTGTTTCGCAACCGCGACGTGATCGCCAACTACTGGCGGCTGGTCGAGCACACGCGCGCGACTGCGTTGTCTGCCGTGCCCACGGCATTGGCAGCGCTGATGAACGTGCCGATCGCAGGCGCGGACATTTCGTCGCTGCGCATGTGCCGCACCGGCGCTGCCATCCTGCCGCCCGAGCTGGCCGCGCGCGTGCAGCGCACGGTGGGACTGGCCGTCAAGGAGAACCTCGGCATGACGGAGATGGCCGGTATCTCGACGCTGTCGCCGCCTGATCTTGAGGCGCCCGTGGGTTGCGTCGGCTTTCCGCTGCCCTATGCGCGGGCCCGGATCGTGGCGCTGGATGCCGACGGCCGCCCGGGCAGCGAAGAACTGCCGGCGGGCGAGTCCGGCATGCTGCTGTTCAAGTCGCCCAATTTGTTCTCGGGCTATCTCGATCCGGCGCACAACGAAGGTGCACTGACTGCCGACGGCTGGCTCATCACCGGCGACCTGGGATGGTTGGACGAGGGCGGCCGGCTGCACCTGAGCGGACGCGCCAAGGACCTGATCATTCGCGCCGGCCACAACATCGACCCGCGCATGATCGAAGACGTGCTTGGGGATCACCCCGCCGTCGCGCTGTGTGCCGCGGTCGGCGCTCCCGATGCCTATGCGGGCGAGCTGCCGGTGGCCTACGCCACGCTGCGCCCGGGCGCGCAAGCGACCGAAGCCGAACTGCTCGCCTGGACCGCCGAGCGAGTGGGCGAGCCGCCGGCGCGCCCGAAGTGGCTGGCGGTGCTGGATCACATGCCGGTCACCAACGTGGGCAAGATCTTCAAGCCTGCGCTGCGCCTGATGGCCGCACAGGCGGTCGCCGAAGCGGCACTGGCGGCCGCAGGGGTCAGCGGAGTCACGCTGTCGCGCGACGAAACCGCGCTGTCGCTGGGCGTGCGGCCGGTGTCGCCGGAGCAGCGATCGGCGGTGGAGGCGGCACTGGCGCCGCTGCCGTTGCGCTGGGTCTGGGCCTGAGCGGGGGATGGGCCTGCAATCAGGTCAGGAGCGTCACAGGACCGCTGTACTAATGCGTTACGACGTTTTGGCGTGCAAGTTGAGCGGTCACTGATGAAATTGACGGCCCCGTCGGCTGCTTATGCGCGGCCCGATGCAGAACCTCGAAATCAACGACGGTCCGCCAGCGGCTCAACCCAACAAGATCAACGCGATCCCCACTGCCGCCGGAACGGTCTGCACGAAAAGGATTTTTCGCGACGCCGTCATCGCGCCGACGATTCCGGCGACGGCCACGAACAACAGAAAGCACAGCGCCACTCGGCCCTGCCAAAGCGGGTCCTGGATGAACAAGGACCAGATCAGGCCCGCCGCAAGGAAGGCGTTGTAGAGGCCCTGATTGGCCGCCATCGCCTTGGTTGGCTCGAACAACTCCTTTGGGAAACTGGCGAACACTTTGGGGCCGCGCGTGGTCCACGCGAACATCTCGAACCACGCAATGTAGAGGTGAAGCAGCGCGATCGAGCCGACGACGATGCTGGCAAATAAGGACACGATGTGTTGCTCCTTTGTTCTTGTTCGAACTGTTGACCTGGCTTAAGTGAGGCGTTCGAGATCGGCGAGATCCTGCTTGCGCTGCCGGGCTCGTCGCTCATAGCTGGCCTGATTCTTGGTGCACACCAGGCTGTAGGGACGGCCGTGCTTGTCGGTCGCGCTATCGACGTCGCAGTGGCCGCGCTTGATCGAATCGAGCACATGCAACCGGTCGAACTCGTTCGCCTTGAAGGTCCAGGTCCGCTGGGCCGGGCTCTGCAGAAACCGGTTCAGCTCCTTGCAGCGCGGGCATTCGCAGCCCGGTGCCGCCGCGCGCGTCCAGTCGGCGGGCGGCGCAAGCGGTTGAGCGACGCGCTCGCGAAGATGTTCGACGCAAGCGGCGCGCAAGCGCTGAAAAGCTGTCAGCGTGCCCAGTTCAGTCTGTTCGAACAGGCGCCGCAGCGCCGGCAGCAGCACCGCATCCAGTCCGAAGGTCTTTGGCCAGGCCAGCGCGTGGCTGACCGCCCGGTCCGCGAGCTTTGCGTCGGTGCGGGACAACGCCGTCATCAGGTCCACGATGAAGCCGACTTCGAACGTTGGTTTGCGCCATGCGAACTCGGCCGGCTGCTTGCGTTTTGGATCCCCCGGCAGTGCGTCGACCAGCGCAGTCGCGGCCGCGCAAAGGTGCCCGCAAAGCCGCTCGTCGTTGGCGCCGTGCGCCAGCAAATCACCGCACGCGTCCAGGCTGTTCGTTGCGTTCGCGGCGACGATCTGCGCGACCAGCTCACCGGCCCGCGGCGCGGGCAGCCGGCTCAAGGCTTGCAGCAGTGCCTGGTTGTCGCTCTTGCCATGGCCGCCGGTGGCGAACACGAAAGCCATGGCCTCGATGCGCGCCGTATCGTTCAACCGGGTCAGCAGCGCGAGCATCTCGGCGGCCGGGCTCGGCTCGTCCCGTTGGAAATAGGGGTTGATCGGCTTGGGCCAGTCGCGCACCATGTGGCCGGACAGCTCGTGCGCTTCGCGCCATTGCGGTGATTCGGGACCTTCACCGCTTTCTTTCCAGCGCCGGGCCAGATCGCTCAAATACGGCAGCGTGGCCGACAGGCCCCCCTGGTTCAGGACCGCGAGGCGCCGCTCATGCGGCCACAGCACCAGTGCGGCCCGGCGGTAGGTGCGTTCGAACGACGCACCTTCGTTGCCGGTCGCTTCTTCGAAGTACTCTTCGTCCGGCTCCATATCGTCCAGAGCATCTGCCGGGCTGACTTCAGCGTCCTCCAGCGGCAGCGGGCCCAGGGGCGTCGCCGCGCCGTCGGGCCGAGCCCAGGCGGAGAGCGTTCGGCTGTGTTCGAGCACTTCGTCCGCTTCGAGTTCGGGCTCGTCGTCATAGTCGCGGTACCCCAAACCACCACCGGCCGAATAGCCGGTGTACTCGGCCGCACCGCTTTCCTCGATGGTCAGCAGCGCAACATGCAGATCGCAGTCGGACTGCTCAGCGGCGGCGGTCAGCACGGCAGCCCGCGCGGCATCGGCGCCCTTGAGCGCCGCAAATGAGAGCTCGGCCGGCGTGTAGGCGTGCTCCAGCGGGTAGACCAGCTTGTCGGGCGTGCTGCCTTCGGGCGCCCGCTGGCCATCGGGCCAGCGCCGCAGCAGCGCGGCCAGGCGCGCCTGCTCGGCCTCGTAGGACGGCGGTTGCGGCAGCTTGCCGCGGCCCGTGCGCAGCAGGTTGTAGACGAGAGCCAGGCGGCAACCCGAGGTCACCGGCAGCACCTCGTGCACGCAGTCGGCATAGAACGCCGCGAACGCGCTTTCGGATGGATCGTCTGATCGCAGTTCCAGCCGCACTTCCCGGTCCTTGTGCCGCACCACCAATTCGCCGCCGGCGTGCACCGACGGCAGCGCGATGATGAGTGTGGCGAACATGCCGGGCGCCTTTTCGGTGTCGCGATGGCTCACGAAAAAGCTGCCTTCGTCGTAGACGAGCAATTTGTACAGTTCGGCCATGACAGCGGCGGTCACGCCGAGGCCGGCGGCGGCCTGCTTCACCATGGCGTCGAGCGCGGCAGCCCAGTTCTTGCCCTCGATCTGAACCTGATCCGGGCGGATCTGCCAAGTGCGGCGCACTTGCGTGTCGATTAGGGTTTCTTCACCGCGGCCATAGGGTGCGCGATCTGCCACCGCGATCAGTTGTTCGGCCTGCACGGCAAGCAATGGCAACGCCACCGGACCGACGCCGTTCACCGTGAGGCGCGGCAACGGCATGGCGCTGGCGCCCGCGGCGTAGAAGTCGCCCGGGGTGCGGACGCCATGCAGCGCAGCGGCCAGTTCGTTCGCGATCGAGTGCATGTGCAGATCCTCATGAGCCGGGGTTCAGGGCGTCGCCCCCAGCCCTATGGTGGGCGAGAACCGAGCTTCGCTAAGCGAAGCCTGGGGGCGAGCTTGGTTTCATGCGCGGGTCAGCCGCAATCCTGCATCGAGCAGCAACACTTCGCCGGTGGTCTTGGCCGCGCCGGCGCCCAGCCACCAGGCCGCCTCGGCGACGTCTTCCGGCGTGATCACGGCATCGAGCGCGGCGCCTGCCTTGTAGCCCTGCACGGCCTGCGCGTAGCGTTCGGCGCCCAGGCCTTGCTGCAGCCAGGGCGTTTCCACCAGCCCCGGCGCGATCGCGTTGACCCGGATCGCGGGGCCAAGTGCACGCGCAAGCCCCGCCGTCAGCGCATTGAGCGCGCCCTTGCTCGCCATATAGGCCAGCGACGATCCCCTGCCCATGGTCGCGGCGATCGACGAGATGTTCACGATGGCCGCCGACGAAGCCGCGGGACGCTGCAGCAGCGGCGCCAGCGCCCGGCACATCTGATACGCGCCGATCACGTTCACCGCGTAGATGCGCTGAAAGTCGTCTGCATCCAGCCCGTCCAGATCCTTGAGCGCGACGAACTTGGTTGTGCCCGCGTTGTTGACCAGCACGTCGGCACGGCCGAAGCGCGATTCGACCTCGGCCGCGAGCCGGCGGCAATCGGCGTCGGACGAGACATCGGCCTTGATGACCATCGCCTCGGCACCGGACGCGCGGCACTGTTCGGCCACGGCTTCAGCCGGTGCGGTGTCGCGCGAGCAGTTGATGGCGACGTCCCAGCCGCGGGACGCGTACAGACGCGCCGTGGCCGCGCCGATGCCCGACGATGACCCGGTAACGACACAAACTTTGCGTTCGCTCATGATGAATCCTTGGCTTCTAGGGGAGTGATTTGGCGAAAACGACGGTTGAGTGACGAGAAATTGACGCCGAAACGAGCTGGTGCGCTAGTGCAGCGGTCCTCGAATGCTCACTAATTGATAGCGGTCGATCAGGATGAACATCCATTTCGTCACAGCTAATTTTTACGCCTCGGCGAGGCGCCGATCCAGAAACTCCAGCCGGTCCTGCCCCCAGAAGCGCTCGCCGTCGAGCACGTAGGTCGGGGTGCCGAACACGCCGGCATCGATTGCTTCCTCGTGGCTCTTTTCCCAGCGATCAACAATCTCCGGCGTTTCCGCCATCTCGAGCAGCCGCGCACCGTCGAGGCCGAGGCCGTCCGCGACGCTCTTGCGAACTTCAGGGATGCGAACATCGTGCTCCTGACTCCATAGTGCATGCAGCAGCGCGTGGCTTAGCGTCAGCGCGTCCAACCCTAGCCAGTCGGAGGCCATGACCATGCGTGCTGAAAACTGCGGGTCGGACGGATAGTGCTTCGGGCGCAGGACCAGCGGCATGCCCAAGTGCTTGCGCCAGCGATCGAGTTCGAGTTCGTGATACGTCAGCCGCGCATCGGGGCGCGAACGCAGCGGGATGCCGCCGTTCTCGGACACGATCGTGGTCGGGCGCAGCACCACGTTCAGGTCGTGCTTTTTGACCAGCGCATGAAAGCGCGGCCCGCCCAGGTAGGCCCAGGGTGACGAGAGGGAGTGGAAGTAGACGATCGTGCGCTTCATGGGTGGTTTCTCGTTCGACGTTGAAATTCGAGGCCAAAGGTCGGCGGGCAGGACTTCAGGACACTGCGGCCTGCGCTGACCGCCGTAATGGCACGCTCATCGCTTGCGCCTTGCTTGGGTCATGCAAATGGCATGCGACGCCGCGTCCATTGCCGAGTTCACGCCACTGCGGATACTCGACCTGACATGGCGCCGCGGCCTTCGGACAACGTGGGTGAAAGTGGCAGCCGGGCGGCGGCGCGGCGGCCGATGGAATCTCGCCTTCGAGCCGTTCAAATACGCCGCGTTGGGTTGGGTCCGGCACCGGCGACGCCGCGCGCAGCGCGCGCGTGTAGGGGTGCAAAGGCGCATCGAACACGTCGTCGGCAAAGCCGCTTTCGACGATGCGGCCCAGGTACATCACCGCGACCCGCCGGCAGAAGTAGCGCACCACGCCGAGGTCGTGCGAGATGAACAGGAACGAAAGTCCGCGTCGGTCGATCAACCCTGCGAGCAGTTGCAGGATCTGCGCCTGGATCGACACGTCGAGCGCGCTGACGGGCTCGTCCGCAACGATGAAGCTCGGCTCCAGCGCCAGGGCGCGCGCAATGGCGATGCGTTGACGTTGGCCGCCAGAGAACTCGTGCGGGTAGCGATCCAGCGCTTCGGCCGGCAGGCCGACTTCCTTGATCAGCGCGGCGACCCGCTCGGCGATCGGCGCGGACGCGTTCACGTTCACCGCGGCATGTGGATGCGCCTTGAGCGGCTCGGCCAGCAGTGCGCCGATCTTCTGCTTGGGGTTCAGCGACGCGTACGGGTCCTGGAACACGATCTGCATCCGCGGGCGCATCGGGATCAGCTCTTTGAGCGGCAGATCAGTGATGTCCGTTCCCTCGAAACGCACGCTGCCCGAATCTGGCTCGATCAGGCGCAGGATCGCGCGGCCCACAGTTGACTTGCCGCAGCCCGATTCACCGACCAGGCCGAACGCCTCGCCTCGCCGCACCTCGAACGACACGCCATCGACCGCGCGCACCGGCGGCGGCGCCGCGCCGAACGCGCCGCTGCGTACCGCGAAATGCTTGACGAGGTCTTTGACGACCAGCACCGGTTGCGCCGACGAGCTGGTCTGGTCCGAGCTGCCCGTCGGTTCCCGGCCTGCGTCGGAGGCTCCTTGCGCGGACTGCACCGGTGGCGCCAAGTTGCTCATGAAGCGGCCTTCTCTGCGGTCACGTCGCTTGGCTCGGCATCGGTGCGCACCCAGCATCGCACCCGGTGCGCGGGATCGACCGCCAGCGGCACCAGCGGCGGCGACAGCGCGCGGCACACCTCCTTGGCGAGCGGACAGCGCGGCGCGAAGCGGCAGCCGACCGGCATCTGGTCGATCGCCGGCACCGCGCCGGGAATGGCCTGCAGCTTCACGTCGCTGCGGTCGGCGCGCGGGATCGCGCGCATCAGCCCCTCGGTGTACGGATGCGTCGGCGCGCCGAACAGGGTTTCGACCGCCGCCTCTTCGACGATCTCGCCCGCATACATCACCGCCACCCGATCGGCCACAGTCGCGACCACGCCGAGGCTGTGCGTGATCAACACCATGCCCATCGCGCGCTCGGCCTTGAGTTCGGCCAGTAGATCGAGCACCTGGGCCTGAATCGTCACGTCGAGCGCGGTGGTCGGCTCGTCGGCCAGCAGCACCTCGGGCTCGCAGGCCAGTGCCATCGCGATCATCACGCGCTGGCGCATGCCGCCGG
>JBDTRV010000076.1:0-8585 GCA_039931475.1 Burkholderiales bacterium
TTCAGCGCGGGCTCGAAGGCGAACTGACGCGCTCGATCCAGGCGCTGGCTTCGGTGCAAAGCGCCCGGGTGCACTTGGCCTTGCCGAATCAGAACGGCTTCTTTCGCGAACAACAGAAACCCTCCGCTTCAGTGCTGCTGACCCTGCACGGCGGCCGCACACTGGAGCGGTCGCAGATTGCAGGCATCGTGCATCTGGTGGCGTCGAGCGTGCCCGAGTTGAATCCGCGCGCAGTGAGCGTGCTCGACGACAGCGGCAAGCTGCTGTCCGACAGCGGAGACACGACCGTTTCGGTCGACTCGCAGCAACTTCAGTACCAGCAGCAGCTCGAGCAGGGGTACACCCGGCGCATCCTCGACATCCTGGAGCCGGTGGTCGGCCGCAACAACGTGAAGGCGCAAGTCTCGGCCGAGCTCGACTTCTCGCAAACCGAGGCCACGCTCGAAGAGCACCGTCCGAACCTCGCGGCCACCGCAAGCGCGGTGCGCAGCCAGCAGACCGTCGAGACCACCGGCCCATCCGCGGGCGCGGTCGGCGGCGTGCCCGGCGCCACGTCCAACCAACCACCCGGCCCCTCTTCGGCCCCGATCAACGGGAAGGCGGCTCCGCTCGCCCCCACCGCCTCGCCCGAAGCATCGCGCGGGCCCGGCAAGCGCGAATCGACGATCAACTACGAGGTCGACAAGACCGTCAAGACCGTGCGCAGCGCGACCGGCCAGGTGCGGCGGCTGAGCGCGGCGGTTGTTGTGAATTACCGCAACGTGGCGGACGCTCAGGGCAAGGCCAGCGCAAATCCTTTGACCGCCGAGCAGATCGAGCAAATGACGGCGCTGGTGCGCGAAACCATCGGCTTCAGGAAGGACCGAGGCGACACGGTCAACCTGATGAACACGCCGTTCCTCGTCGAAGCCAACATTCAGCCCGAGCTGCCGATCTGGAAAGATCCGGAAACGCTGAACCTCATTCGCAGCTTCGCCTGGCCGATCGGGCTGGTGCTGGTCGGCGCGATCGTGCTGTTGGGTCTGGTGCGGCCGAGCCTCAAGGTTTTGGCATCGAACAAGCCTTCACCGCTTGTCAGGGCTAAGATTAGCGCTATCGAATCAGAAGCATTGGAGCGCCCGGCACTGAGCTCGCCCGGAGCCGGCGCGCTGCCCGCTCCATCGTCGTCGTCAACGCCTGGCTCGGCACAAGCGCAGGCCGAGGCCGAGCCGGAAGGCGCGGCGGAACAGGCGCGCCTTGAAGGGGCACGGCAGATGGCGCGGCAAAACCCGGTGGCGGTCGCCAACATCGTCAAGAGCTGGATCCACGCCGATGCATGAAGCTCGCCCCCGGGCTTCGCTCACAACGCTCGGCTCTCGCCCTCCCCCTACCGGCGGCGGCCCCTGCGGCCTGGCAGAGTCAGCTCCGAGGCCCCTGCTTGATTCGGCCGTGGCAGGTTCAGGCGCGCGCACCTTGACTTGCTTCCCCGGCTCGGGTTCATCCGCCGTAGCTGGCGCATGCGCGGTGAGCAACTGACATGGACGAAAAAGGCCTTAACGACGCCGCGATCCTGCTGATGTCGCTCGGCGAGCAGGAAGCGGGCGACGTGCTGCGCCATATGTCGCCGCGCGAAGTGCAGAAAATCGGCGAAGCGATCGCAAAGACACGCGCCGTGTCGCGCGAACGGCTCGGCGAAGTGGCTGACCGGTTCGTGAGCGCCACCGCCGGCCAGAGCCTGTTCTCGGCCGACACCGGCGACTACGTGCGCGCCGTGCTGCACCGCGCCTTGGGCGAAGAAAAGGCCTCGATTCTGGTCGACCGCATCCTGCAGACCAGCGACTTCTCCGGCATTGAAAATCTCAAGTGGATGGACGCGCCATCGGTCGCCGAGGTGCTGAAATTCGAGCATCCGCAGATCGTCGCCGCGATCCTGGTTCATCTCGAATCCGAGCACGCTTCCGCGATCCTGGTGCAACTGCCCGAGACGCAGCGCGCCGAGGTGCTGCTGCGCGTGGCCACGCTGGAAGGAATCCACCCATCCGCACTCGAAGACTTGAACGACGTGATGTTCCGCGTGCTGGCTGGCGGCGGCAAGGTCCGCAAACCGTCGCTGGGCGGCGCGAAGGCGGCGGCCAGCATGATCAACCTGCTGGGCGCCGGCGTCGATTCGCAAGCCATCGAGGCGATTCGCGAACATGACCCTGAACTCGCCGATCAGATCGCCGAGCTGATGTTCGTGTTCGACGATGTGATGAAGCTCGACGACCGGTCGCTTCAACTCGTGCTCAAGGAGATCGCGTCCGAGACCTTGGTGATCGCGCTCAAAGGCGCGGCGCCTCAGCTTCGCGACAAGTTCCTCTCCAACATGTCCAGCCGCGCGGCCGAATCGCTGCGCGAAGATCTGGAATCGCGCGGGCCGATGCGGCTGTCGGAAGTCGAAGCGCAGCAAAAGGAGATTCTGAAAGCCGTGCGGCGCCTGGCCGACGAAGGCCAGATCGTGATCGGCGGCGGCGGAGGCGCGCTTGTCTAACCGCGCCGCGCTGATCCCGAGCGAGCAGATCGAAGACTGCGATCGCTGGCAGTTCGCCTCCGTGGGCAAGCCGCCGGCGGAACGTCGCAAGGTCGTGGATCCGCTAGCGCTACTGAAATTGCAGCAAACTCACGAGGATGGGCGCGCGGAAGGCCATGCCGCGGGTCGCACGGAAGCTCTTGCGGAGGCGCAGGCCCGGTTCGATCATCAGGTTGCCACCACCGAGAGCGCCACAGCGCAGAGGTTCGCCGCGTTGCTCGCGGCGGCAGAGGGCCGGCTCGCCGAGATCGAGGGCGACATAGCGCGCGGCACGCTTGAGATCGCCTGCGCGTTGGCGAGGCAGGTGCTGCGTCACGAACTGGCAACCAACCCGAATGCGCTGGAGCCGGTCGTGCGCGAAGCGCTAGGCATGTTGCTGGCCGATGGCAAGAGCGCCTGCGTGCGGCTCTCGCAGACCGACTTCGACATGCTGGACGCGCCGCTGCGTGCCGAGTTTGTCGGCCAGGCGGTGGCCGTGGTGGCCGACGCAACGGTGCAGCCCGGCGACTGCCTGATTGAGTCGGCCGGGGCGGTGATCGACGGCGGTGTAGCAAATCGCTGGCAACGCGCGGTTGGCAGCCTCGGCCTCACCTTGTCTTGGCAAGACGCCGAAAGCGAAGATGACCATGGCATTTGAAGGCACGGCCTGGGGCCGCTTCATGGGGGACGCGGTCAGCCGCGTCGAACGGGAGGCGGGCCTTGAAATGCGCGGCACTTTGACGCGCCTGGCCGGCCTTGTGCTGGAAGCCAGCGGCATCAGAGCGCCGGTGGGATCGCAATGCCTGGTGCGCATGGCCGGGCAACCCGCGGTGCTGGCCGAGGTCGTCGGCTTCTCCGGAGACCGCGCCTTTCTGATGCCGGCCGGTGACGTGCACGGCCTGTCCGCTGGCGCGAGCGTGACGCCGGCGGCGCCCTATGTGCCGGTGCCCAAACTGGGTGAGCCGGATCGTGATTTCGGTCCGCGCCTGGGCGCGCTGCGCCTGCCACTGGGCAACGGCTTGCTCGGCCGGGTGGTCGATCCGCAGGGCCGTCCGCTAGACCATCAAGGGCCAGTCAACGACGTGGTTGCCATGCCGCTCGATCGCCGGCCGATCAACGCGATGGACCGCGACCCGGTGCGCGAGCCGCTGGATACCGGCGTGCGGGCCATCAATGCGCTGCTCACCGTCGGCCGCGGGCAGCGGCTCGGCCTGTTCGCGGGCTCCGGCGTGGGCAAAAGCGTACTGCTCGGCATGATGGCTCGCTACACGAAAGCGGACGTGATCGTGGTCGGCCTGATCGGCGAGCGCGGCCGCGAGGTCAAGGAATTCATCGAGGACATCCTCGGCCCGGCCGGCCGGGTGCGTTCGGTGGTGGTGGCGGCGCCGGCCGATTCGCCACCGCTGCTTCGGATGCAGGGTGCCAGCTACGCGACCGCCGTGGCCGAGCACTTTCGCGACCAGGGCAAGCATGTGCTGCTGCTCATGGATTCGCTCACCCGCTATGCGATGGCGCAGCGCGAGATCGCGCTTGCGATCGGCGAGCCGCCCGCCACCAAGGGCTACCCGCCTTCGTGCTTCGCGAAGCTGCCGCAACTGGTCGAACGCAGCGGCAACGGGCTGAACGGCGTTGGCTCGATCACGGCCTTCTACACCGTGTTGTCCGAAGGCGACGACCAGCAGGACCCGATTGCAGACGCCGCCCGAGCGATCCTCGACGGGCACATCGTGCTGTCGCGCGGGCTCGCGGAAGAGGCGCACTTCCCCGCGATCGACATCGAGCAGTCGGCCTCGCGCGTGATGCACAACGTGGTCTCGCCCGAGCATTTCGACTGCGCGCGGCGCTTTCGGGCCGTTTACTCGCGTTACCGCAAAAGCCGCGATCTGGTGCGGGTGGGCGCCTACGCCTCCGGCAGCGATCCGTTGCTCGATCATGCGATTCGGCTGCAGGCACCGATGGCCGCGTTCCTGCAGCAGGACATGTTCGAAGCCGCGCCGATGGCGGACAGCGTCGGCGCGATGACCAGTATTTTGAGTAGCTGAAATGAAATCCGCCCCCGAGGCTTCGCGCCTCCCTTCGGTACGTGCGACAAGGGAAATTGAGATTGCCGCCCCGTTCTTCCAAGGAAAAAAATGTCCGCAATGAGTGGTCTTCAAGTCGCGCTGGAACTGGCGCAGGACAGGCGTGATGCTTCTGCCCAGGTGCTCGCGCAGGCGCGCCAGGGCTGGCTCGCGGCCCAGGTGCAACTGGAGCAACTGGAAAGCTATGCGCAGGAGTCCGGCGCGCGCTGGTCGACCCGCTCCGGCAGTTGCACACCCGATCTGATGCGGCACCACTACCAGTTCATGGAACGCCTGACGCATGCCATTGGGCTGCAGACCGGCATGGTGGCCGAGCAGCAGCGCAAGGTGGTGCGCGAGGCGAGCGTGCTGCGCGAAGCGGAAGGGCGGCTCGAAAGCCTGCGGCAACTGTGTTTTGCACGCGAGCGCGAACTCAAGCAGGCGCTGGACCGGCGCGAGCAAAAGCAGACAGACGAGTACGCGGCGCTGCGGCATCGGCGGCAGATCCTAGGCCAGACGCGAGCGGCACCGCTATGAGCGCGCCACTCCTTCGCGGCAGCGACTCGCTGGTCGCGGCGCGTGGAGTGCCCGGGCTCGCTGCCGTTTCGAACGTGGGTTCGCCCGGCGGCTTCGGCGCGATGATGGCGGCGCTGGCGGACACGGAAGCCGGCAGCGCGCTCGATCCAGGCGCTGACGCCTTGCAAGCGCTGAACACGACGGTCGCCGAGCCGACGGAGGATGATGAAAAGCCGCTCGTCGTCGGTGCCGAGCAAATGCCCGCCCCGCTTGCGACCTCCTCCGTGGACATTGCGATGCTGCTGGCGCAAAACAGTCTGAGCGGTGCCGCCGTGCCTGCCAACGCCGCCCCTGTCGGCCAGGCGATCACCGACAGCGGCGCCGCATCGGCGCCCGCCACCTCCGAGCCCATGGTGGCACGCATTGCAATTGCCGGAACTTCGGTGGCCGAAGCCGCATTCGCGAAAGCGGGCGCGGGCCCGACACAACGCGCCGCCCCAACCGATGCTCCGAGCATTGCTGCAACCGCGGTTGAGCTTGCCGGCTTGAACGAGTCACCCGACATCGCCGCACCGGTCGTTGAAAGTGCGCGAGCCGCAAGTCCGGGCACGCGGCCAACGGCGCTGACCGCGCTGGCCGCGGACTCGAGAGGTTTCCAGACGAACGGCAACGGATTGACAACCACACGCGCAACCGACATGGCGGCCTCCGATGGCTCGGCGACCGCTGCTCAGCCGCGAGTAACGACTGCTGCTGCGCAAGCAGCCGCTTCGAGCCCCGATCCCGCGAAGATCGCAAGCTGGTCACAGCACGCCGCGCGGATCGTCCCGGTCCAGGAAAACCTCATATCGGCTTCGCTCCTGGAGCAAAGCGTATTTGCAAGAGCGAGCGAACGCAAGCTCGAAGCATCAAGCGGTTCGCCCGCAACGCGTGCTGGCGAATCGCCTTTGGGAAGCGTGGGCCCGGCGGCGGCGCTGCAAGCCTCATCGAACGCACCCGATGGCGCGCTAGCGGGCGCGCCCGAGGCACAGGCCGCGTTGCTCGATCGCATCGTCGATCAAGTCAACTGGTGGATGTCGCAAAAAATCAAGGGTGCCGACTTCATGATCGACCTGCCGGGCGGTCAGCCGGTGTCGGTCAGCGTGCAGGTGCAGGGCAACGAAGCGCACGTCGCATTCCAGAGCGATCGTGCCGACGTTCGGCAGATGCTGGGCCAGGCTCTGCCCCAGCTGAAGGACTCCTTCAACGCCGACGGGCTGCTGCTAGCCAACGTTTCGGTGGGCACCGGCACCGACGGCTCGGGCCAGGCCGGCGGAGAAGCTGCACGCCAGTGGCGCGACAACCGCGAAACGCGCGATTCCCAGCAGCCGACCGTGCAGTCGATCACGGTCGCTGAGCCCATTTCAGCGGCGCGCACCAGTGCGGTGCGGGGCAAGCTCGACCTCTACGTTTGAGCTTGCGAGGAAGGTCCGCGCAAGGCCGGTTAAAGGCCCGCTTTCCTGCCTCTATTCCGGTCCTTGAGGGCGGCTTGCGGGCCGAATAATCGACTGCATTCAAGCGCAATGTCGTCCCTGTTGGATGAAGACGTTGCGACCCTCCGTAACGACCAAGGAAACAACGTGTCCGCCGCAGCAACATCACCGGCTCCTGAAAAACCCAAAGGCAAGCTCAAGTTTGTCGTGCTGGGACTCGTTTTCTTGCTGCTTGCAGCCGGCGGCGCCGGGGGCGCCTGGTTCTATCTGGGCAAGCAGAACCACGAGTCCGGCGGCGAGCATGCGGCCGCACCGGCACCGGAACACCGGCCGTCTGCCACGCCAACCTACATGCCGCTCGAAACCATGGTGGTCAATCTGGCCGATCCGGGTGGTGAGCGGGTCGCGCAGATCGGCGTCACGCTCGACATCGAGAGCGACAAGATAGCCGCGCAGATCAAGACAATGCTGCCGGCCATCCGCAGCCGCATGCTGATGCTGGTCTCGCAACGCAGCTCGACCGAACTGCTCAAGCGCGACGGCAAGGAGAAGCTGGCCGACGACATTGCGGCCGAAATCTCGCGCTCGCTCGGCTATGAAGTCGATGAGCCGAAGGTTTCGAAGAAAACAGCCAAAGGCGACGACGAGGTGGAAGAAGCGCCGGTGCGCAAACGCCGCCGCGTGCAGCCCTCGCCGGTGTACGGCGTGCTGTTTTCCAGCTTCATCGTTCAATGAAGCCAAGCCGAATCGTTGCACCATGAGTGAACCGCTTGTGACTGACACGCCGGCCGACGAGCCGGCCGACGCCGAAAGCCCGCCTCTCATGGCCGACGCCACGGCGCGCGACATCGATCTTTCGGAAGGCGAGCGGCTGGTGCGCAAGCCGATGCCGGCACTGGAAGCGGTCAACGACCGTTTCCTGCGCAACCTGCGGGTGGGGCTGTTTCAGTTGATCCGGCGCAGCCCGGAAGTCGCGATCGATCCGGTACAGGTCCAGCGCTTCTCGGAATTCGCGGGCGCCCTGCCCGCACCGGCCAGCTTCAACCTCGTCTCCATGCTGCCGCTGCGCGGAAGCGCGGTGGTGATCTGCGACGGTGCGCTGGTGTCGGCGCTGGTCGATGCGCTGTATGGCGGCGCCGGCAAGGCTAAAGGCACGATCGAGGGGCGCGATTTTTCTCCGACCGAACAGCGCGTGATCCAGCGGCTGATCGGCGTGGTCTGCGCCGAATACAACAAGGCCTGGCTGGAGCTCTATCCGCTCAACATGGCGCACCAACGGTCCGAGGCGCACCTGCAGTTCGTGACCATCGCGGCGCCCGCTGAGATGGTGGTGGCCACGACGTTGCGCATCACGGTGGGCGGCTTCGAAGGCACGCTGCGCATCTGCACACCGTATGCCGCGCTCGAGCCGATCCGCGACGTGCTCTACGGCGCCCAGCATGCAAAAGCGCTGGCCGAAGACCGTCGCTGGGTCAACCTGTTGACGCGCGAAATACAGGCGGCCGAAATCACGCTCATGGCCGAAATCGGCCGGCCCGAACTCACGGTGGAGCAACTGCTCACGATGAAACGGGGCGACTTCATCCCGTTCGATCGGCCTTCGAGAATCGCCTTGGCAGTCGACGGCACGCCCCTTTTCAATTGCCAGTTCGGCACCCACAACGCACGCTACGCACTTTCCATCGAGGAATGTCTGCGCGGCGAACAATCACACTGGCTCGGAGGTTTACATGTCGGCTGAACAAGGCACCCAGGAAACGCAAGGGGCCGAATGGGCCGAGCCGCTCGAGCAAGGCCAGCGTAGCCCGGCACCGGCGGCCAATGCGCCGATGAACGACATTGACCGGGTGCTCGACATTCCGGTGCAGCTCTCCGTCGAGCTCGGCCGCAAGAAGGTGCCGATCAAGCACGTGCTGCAACTTGGCCAGGGTTCGATCGTCGAACTCGACTCGCTCGCCGGCGAGCCGATGGACGTGCTGGTCAACGGCTACCTGATCGCGCAGGGCGAGG
>JBDTRV010000077.1:0-8538 GCA_039931475.1 Burkholderiales bacterium
CCGACGATGATGATCGACGGGCTCGCGAGCCGCTCGCGTTGGATCGTCGCGCAGAGCTCGCCGAGAGTCGTGACCGCATGGCGCTCGCTCGCCAGGCTCGCGTTCTGGATCACAGCGGCTGGCGTCGCGGCCGAGAGCGCGGTCAGCAAACCGGCTTCGATCCGCGCCGCGCCGCGCACCCCCATGTAGATCACCAAGGTCAGCCGCGCGCTGTGCGCAGCGACAGCCAGCGCGGGCCAGTCCACGCCGGGTTCCTTGCCGTGCGCCGCGTGGCCGGTCACGAACACGACGCCACTGGCGTGCTTTCGGTGCGTGAGCGGCACGCCCAGAGCGCTCGGCGCTGCCAGGCCGGCGCTGATGCCGTTGACTACGCTCACCTCGATGCCTGCCGCGCGCAGGTTCTCCGCCTCCTCGCCGCCACGGCCGAAGATGAACGGGTCTCCGCCTTTAAGCCGCACCACGCTCTCGCCTTCGAGAACGGCCGTCAGCATCAGCTTTTCGATGAACGCCTGCGGCGTGCTCTTGCAGCCGCCGCGCTTGCCAACGTGAACGATGCGCGCGCCTGGCGCGGCGAACGCAACCACCGCGTCGCTCACCAGGTCGTCCACCAGCAACACTGTCGCGGCCTGGATCGCGCGCATGGCTTTGATGGTCAGCAACTCAGGATCGCCCGGGCCGGCGCCGACCAGCGTGCAGCTGCCCTTGGGCACAAGGTCGGCGGAAGATGTTTCGCTTTTCATGGTGGTGCAAGCGCGGGCGCTTTGGTAGAACACGACTGCACAAGATGCAATATGTGTTCCACCTGCCGCGCGATCGACTCGGGCACCGGTCGCTCGCCAGCGAGCACCGACGCGGTGTAGTTGGCGGTGCTGGCCGGATCGATCGCCTCGGGCAAATCGGGCGCGGCGACCTCACTGCTGCGCTGCGCCTCCTGCAACAGCGCGCCCCGGCCGTGGATGAAGCCTTCCATCCGAGGCATCCGGCGCGCATCGGCGACCGGCTCGCCCTCGGTGCCGCGGAGCAACATCGCGTTCGCTCCGACCAATTCCAGCAGCGCCGCCATCGACTCCGCGTATTCCGGATGGGTGTAGCTGGCGACCACCACGGCCGGCCCGCTGCACGGATTCATCAGCTTGACGAGGCTGTGCGCTGGATTGCGCAGGCCGATGACTTGGCGCACGTCGAGCAAGCGCGCCAGCGCCGGGCAGAGTGCCGCCGTCGGCGCATACACGACCTCACCCGGCGCGATTCGCTCTGGTAGCGGGCCGTCATCCTCTAACATTTTGATAGCAAAAAACGTAGACTGGGCGAGCGGTGAAAGCACTTCGGACACGAAAATCCGGCTGCTTTCCGTCTTGGCGCCATGGATCAGCACCGAAAGCCCCTCGCGCGCGAGCAACAGCGCCAGTAGCGGCGTGAGCAGCGGCAGCTTGCGCGCGCCGTTGTAGCTGGGCAGCACGACCAGCGGCCGCTCGCTCGGCGCGAAACGTTTCATCCTCGGGTGGATCGCGTCCAGAAAACCCGCCAGCTCCTCTGGCGTCTCGCCCTTGATCCGCATCGCGATGCAGAACGCGCCGAGTTCGAGGTCGCTGACCGAGCCGTCCAGTACCTGGCTGAACAAATCGCACGCCTGTTCGCGCGAGAGGGCGCGCGAGCCGCCCTTGCCGCGGCCGATTTCCTTCAGGTAGTGAGCGATTGCCATGAAAGTCGAGTCTACCGGCCGCTTCGTGCGCACGTATGGCACGGCAGCGGAGACGTTGCTTGCAGGCGCGTGCGCTTCGGATACGGCGCGGGATGCGGCCCTGCATACGGCCCTGGAGACGGGACTCGAATCGGGTGGCAGCGTCTCGTCATGCCAACACAGGCGCCGCGCCCGCGCTTCGCACCATGCGCCTGAGCTCGGGCACGCAGGAGCCGCAGTTGGTGCCGCACTTCAATGAGCGCTGCAGCGACGCGAAGCGCCCGTCCTCTGTGCCTTCGGCCCGTTCGAGATGCGCGGTGATCGCAACATCGGTTACGCCGAAGCAACTGCAGACCGCCTTGCCGCGCGACTGCACCTGGATCGGCGGCTTGGCGCCCGGCGCGAGCAGCAGGCGGCGAAAGTCCTGCGCTGGCAACTCATCCTGCAGCAGCGCCTTTATCCAGGCTTCGGCGCTGGTGTCGCCGGCCAGAACGAAGCCCTCCAGCCGCATGGCGTCGCCAGCCGCGATCAGCTTCATCACGCGGCGCTGGCCGCGCCTTTTGTCGACGTAGCGCAGCATGTGCTCCTTGCCGGCAAGGCCAAGCTGCACTTCGATCTGGTCGATCAGCTCGTCGTCCGCAGTCTGGTGGGCCGCCGCACGAATCAGCACGCCGGTGCGCGCGGATTCGGCGCCGCTTGCCGCGAAGATGACGCAGGACGCAAACGCAAAGCGATCCATCAGGTGCCGCAATGCTTCGCGCGTGGCGAGCGCCTTCTCCGGTGCGAGCCAGGCGACGCCGAGCAGCGACCACGGCAGCTCCGCCTTCAGCACCTTGACCGCGCTGTGTTTCAGCTCGGGCTGCTTCGACTGAGGGCAGAAGGCCGGATTGGTCAGCGCGTTGACACCGGCCAGCCGCTGGCCGGTGCTCGAGCGCCCGGACACAAATTCCTCGCCCCAGTGCATCGCGATGAAAGCCTGTTCCGGTCGCTGTGCGTTCGACGCTCGCACGGGCAACATGATCGACCCGCGCCGGCTCGTCACGTAGGCTAGATCGCCTTCGGCAAGGCCGCGTTCGGCCATGTCCTGCTGGTTCATCTCGATCGAAGGTTCCGCCACGTGGCCGAACAGCTTGGCCACCGTGCCGGTGCGCGTCATGCCATGCCATTGGTCGCGCAAGCGGCCAGTCGACAACGCGATCGGCCAGCGAGCGTCGCACGGCTCGGCCAGCGGCTGCCAGACTGTGTCGGCAAAGCGGGCGCGGCCGTCGGCCGTCGGGAACACGCCGTCTTCATACAGCCGAGCCTTGCCGTCGATCGCGCCTTGAAAAAAAGGCCAATGGCGCGGCGCCTGTTCCAAAAGCGCGTAGGAAAGGCCGGTGATGTCCAGGTCCCGGCCGCGCGTCGATTCACGATGCTCGTTCCAGATGGCCTCCGGGTTGTCGTAGGGGAACAGGCTTGCGCCGCTGCGGCTTTTCGGGCCGATGCGCTGCTCGATCCGGCGTGCGACGTCGACCGCGATGCGCCAATCGTGCCGTGCCTCGCCGGGCGCCGCCACCGCCGGCCGTACCCTCGAAATCCGGCGTTCGCTGTTGGTCACGGTGCCGCTTTTCTCGCCCCAGGTCGTCGCGGGCAACAGCAGGTCGGCATACGAGCAGGTCGCGGCGGTGGCAAACGCTTCCTGCACGATCACGAATTCCGCGCGCTGCAGCGCTCGCCGCACCATCGCCTGGTCCGGCATCGATTGCGCGGGATTGGTGCACGCGATCCAGAGAAGCTTGATCTGTCCGTCGGCCGCGGCTTCGAACATCTCGACCGCCGTCTTGCCGGGCACCGACGGCACCGACGGCACGCCCCAAAGGTGCGCCACTTCCGCGCGATGCACCGGATCGGCCAGGTCACGATGCGCCGAAAGCAAATTGGCCAACCCGCCGACCTCGCGCCCGCCCATCGCATTGGGCTGCCCGGTCAGCGAGAACGGCCCGGCGCCGCTCTTGCCGATGTGGCCAGTCGCCAGATGCAGGTTGATCAGCGCGGCGTTCTTGTCGGTGCCGCTCGTCGATTGGTTCAGGCCCTGGCAGTACAGGCTCAACGTGGCGCGCGACTGGCCGAACATGCGCGCGGCGTTGAGCAGATCGGCCTTGTTGATGCCGCAAACGTCGGCCACGAACCAAGGCGTGTACTGGCTCAACGTCGCACGCAGAGCGTCGAAGCCACTGGTGTGGGCCGCGACAAAGGCCTGATCGACCAGCCCTTCTTGCAGCAGGATGTGCAGCATGCCGTTGAACAGCGCGACGTCGGTGCCTGGGCGGATCGGCAGGTGCAGGTCGGCCATTTCGGCGGTGTCGGTCGCGCGCGGATCGACTACCACGATCTTCAGAAACGGATTGTTCTTGCGCGCGTCCTCGATCCGGCGAAACAGCACCGGATGCGCGAACGCGGTGTTGCTGCCCGCGATGAACAGGCATTGCGCGTGTTGCAGGTCTTCATAGCAGGCGGGAGGAGCGTCGGCGCCCAGGGTGCGCTTGTAGCCCGCGACCGCGCTGCTCATGCACAGGCGCGAATTGGTGTCGACGTTGTTGGTGCCCAGCAAGCCCTTTGCGAGCTTGTTGAACACGTAGTAGTCCTCGGTTAGCAACTGGCCCGACAGATACAGGCCCACCGCATCCGGGCCGTGCTCGTTGACCGTTGCCGCGATCCGGTCGGCCGCGAGATCGAGCGCCGCGTTCCAGCCGATCCGCTCGGCCGCGGCGCCGCGCTCGATCCGCCGCATCGGATGCAGCAACCGGGTCTGCTGCGTGACCGCGGCGCTGGCCGTCAGATGCAAGGTTGCCCCCTTGCTGCAAAGCCGGCCGAAGTTGGCCGGATGATCCGGATCGCCGCGCACATCAATGATTTGCTGGCCCTTGGACTTGATGATCACGCCGCAGCCCACGCCGCAGTAGGGGCAGGTGGAGCGGGTTTCGCAGCTCATAAACGGCTCCAATCCGCACCGCCGCCTGCACGAACAACCCTGCCCCTGCTGCGGCGTTCGTCATTGCGCGCATTGCGATGAGCCGCGAACGCGGCTACTTCGCAGTAGGGGCAGGTGGAGCGGGTTTCGGTCATGGTGACAAACAGCGAGGTTGCGGCGCTGCAACTCAGGCTGTGTGCGGCGCCTGCACTTCGAAGGAATGACCGCCAATCGCACCCGATACCGCCGCTCCCGGGCCTGCGATGGGGCGCGCGAGGTCGACCGCGTGGGTCGCCAGCTCTTGCGCATCGAGGTGCACGGTTTCGCCCTCGACCTTGACTTGAAAGCGCGGCGCGCAGCCCACGTCCGGCGCACGGGCGCAACCGTCTGCCAACTGGATCGTCCAGTTGTGCAGCGGGCAGGCGACGCTGGTGCCGAACACGATGCCTTGCGACAGCGGACCACCCTTGTGCGGGCAGCGGTCTAGAAGGGCGAACACTTCGTCCTTGTCGTTCCGGAACACGGCCACGTCCAGGCCCTTTGACCGCGCAACCCGACGTGAGCCGAGCACGGGTATGTCCTCGACCCGGCAGATGGTGATCCAGTCGCTCATTGCTTCTCCCTCAAATCACTGGTGCCGTAACGGTTTCCGGCGCGATTTCATGCGCGGCGATGACCGGCTTGATTGGGATGAACTGCCGCGTATCGACGCTCGCCTTGTCCGCCTCGAACCACGGATCAGGCTCGCCGTCGAGGCTGAATTTCAGGCGCTCCCAGAGCGCCTTGCGGTTCTCCGCGTCGTCCAGCACCTTCGCTTTGACATGGTCCAGCCCGACCCGGTGGATGTAGTGCACCGTGCGCTCCAGGTACCAGCCTTCCTCGCGATAGAGCTGCAAGAACGCGCCGCTGTACTCGAGCACTTCTTCCGACGTCTTGAGCTTCACCAGAAACTGCGCGACCTCGGTCTTGATGCCGCCGTTGCCGCCGACGTAGATCTCCCAGCCCGAATCGACGCCGATCACGCCGACGTCCTTGATGCCGCTTTCGGCGCAGTTGCGCGGACAGCCGCTGACGGCGAGCTTGACCTTGTGCGGCGCGTACATGCGCCAGAGCGCGCGCTCCAGGTCCTTGCCCATCTGCGTCGAATCCTGCGTGCCGAAACGGCACCATTCGCTGCCGACGCAGGTCTTTACCGTGCGCAGCGCCTTCGCATAAGCATGGCCGCTGGGCATGCCGATGTCGTTCCAGACGTTTTGCAGGTCTTCCTTCTTCACGCCGAGCAGGTCGATGCGCTGGCCGCCTGTGACCTTCACCGTGGGGATCTTGTACTTGTCGACTGCGTCGGCTATGCGGCGCAGTTCGCTGGCCGTGGTCTCGCCGCCCCACATGCGCGGGATCACGCTGTAGGTGCCGTCGCGCTGGATGTTGGCGTGGCTGCGCTCGTTGATGTAGCGGCTTTGCGGGTCGTCCTTGGCTTCCTTCGGCCAGGTGCTGAGGAGGTAGTAATTGACGGCCGGGCGGCAGGTGGCGCAGCCGTTCGGCGTCTTCCACTCCATGAAGCTGAACACATCGGCAACCCGCGTGAGCTTGTCGGCCTTGATCGACTTGCGCACTTCTGCGTGGCTGCGGTCGGTGCAGGCACAGATCGGCTTGGTCTTGGGCGTGGCCGAATAGTCGCCGCCCGCGGTGAACATCAACAGTTGTTCGACCAGGCCGGTGCAGGAGCCGCAGGATGCGCTGGCCTTGGTGTGGCGCCGCACTTCGTCCAGTGTGAACAGGCCTTTTTCCTTGATCGCCTTGCAGATCGTGCCCTTGTTGACGCCGTTGCAGCCGCAGACTTCGGCACTGTCGGCCATGGTGGCGGCCTTCGTGTTGCCTTCGTGTCCCACGTCGCCGAGATTCGATTCGCCGAACATCAGCTTGTCGCGGATGTCGGAAACGCTTCTGCCTTCGCGCAGCAGCTTGAAGTACCAGCTTCCGTCCACCGTGTCGCCGTAAAGGCAGGCGCCGATCAGCTTGTCGTCCTTGATCACGAGCCGCTTGTAGATGCCGCCGGCCGGATCGCTCATGACGATGTCTTCGCTGCCTTCGCCGCCCTGGAAATTGCCGGCGGAAAACAGGTCGATGCCCGTGACCTTGAGCTTGGTCGAGGTGAGCGATCCCTGATACCGGCCGATGCCGAACTCGGCGAGATGGTTTGCTGCCACCTTGGCCTGCTCGAACAGCGGCGCGACCAGGCCATACGCGATACCGCGATGCGCCGCGCATTCGCCGACCGAGTAAATGCGCGCGTCGGTCACGGTCTGCATCGTGTCGCTCACGACGATGCCGCGGTTGCAATGCAGCCGCATCTTTTCCGCCAGCTCGGTGTTGGGCCGGATGCCGACGGCCATCACGACCAGATCGGCCGGGGCTTCGGTGCCGTCCTTGAACCTGATCGAGCGGACCCGCCCGTCGTCACCGCCTTGCAGCGATTCGGTCTGCGCGCCGATCATGAATTTAAGCCCGCGGTTTTCCAGCGACTTCTGCAGCAGCTTGCCCGCCACGTCGTCGAGCTGGCGTTCCATCAGCCACGGCATCACGTGCACCACGGTGACGCTCATGCCGCGCAGCATCAATCCATTCGCAGCTTCCAGGCCGAGCAGACCACCGCCGATCACGACCGCGCTCCGGTGCGTGCGAGCGGTCTCGATCATGTAGTCGGTATCTGCGATGTCGCGATAGGCGATCACGCCCTTCAAGTCTTTGCCGGGGATCGGCAGGATGAAGGGGTTGGAGCCTGTGGCGAGCAGCAGGCGGTCGTAGGGTTCCTCGGTGCCGTCTTCGGCGCGCACGATGCGCGCCTTGCGGTCGACCTTGACCACCTTCTTGCCCGCGTGCAGCTTGATGTGGTTCTCGGTGTACCAGCCCCACGAGTTCAGAATGATCTGGTCCAGCGTCTGCTCGCCCGCGAGCACGGGCGACAGCAGGATGCGGTTGTAGTTCGGATGCGGCTCGGCGCCGAACACGGTGATGTCGTAGTGCTCGGGCGCTATTTTTGTCAGCTCTTCCAGCGTGCGCACGCCCGCCATGCCGTTGCCGACCATGACCAGTCTGGACTTTTTCACTTGGGCTTTCTCCTGTCGATTGCCTGCAAAGAATGCAAGGCCCGTGCCAGCAACCCCGCACCAACTAGGGGACACCAGATTTTCTGGTCAAAAACGCCGTTCACCGCTAGTGGGTAAAGGGTTTTATGCTATTAAAATAGTAGTTAGTACCGCTGCATCGGCCAGCGCGACGCCAACGGTGCTCGAATCGACGCTGCACGACGAGTTGCGCCGAGCGCGCGAACTGCCGGTGCCGCCGCGCCTCGCGGTCGGACAGATGTTCGACGGCCTTTTGGTGACGGCGATCGTGGCCGACAACGGCATCAACGTCGTCTACCAGGTGCGCGATCCAAAAACCCGGCGGCTGTACGCGCTCAAGGCGCTGAACCTCAATCGTGCACACGATCCGGGCGAACGCACCATGTTGGCGCACGAAGCCTGACTCGCGAAGCGGAAGCGCCCTGGCCATGCGGCCGATCATTTGGTGCGCCTGCACGATCGGCTCGCGGGCCAGCCGCCCGCAAGCAGCCACTATTTGCTCTACGACTGGCACGCCGGAGAAACCTTGCAGCAGATGCTCGATCGCAAGGTGGCGTTCAGCGTGCCGCAGGTAGTTGCGATGGCGACGCAGACGGCCCGCGCTTTAGGCGCACTGCACCGGCACGGCGTGATCCACCGCGACATCAAGCCGGCCAATCTGCATCAGGGCGAAGACGGCGTGCTGCGGTTGATCGACCTTGGTGTCGCGCTTTCGGGCCGCGAACCCGAATCGACCCGGCTGCTGCATGCCGGCATGCCAAGTTACATCAATCCGGAGCAGT
>JBDTRV010000078.1:0-8521 GCA_039931475.1 Burkholderiales bacterium
GCGGCATCGGTTTGGCGCTGGCGATCGGCCTGCGGGCGCGCGGAGCCAGCGTCGCGGTTTCGGCGCGTCATGCGGGCGCGCTGCAAGAGTTCGTGGCCGCGCATCCGGGAGCCGACCGGCACGGGCGGCCGCTTGCCCAGGCCGTGCCGCTCGACGCCACCGACCTGGAAAGCGTGCAAGCGGCGGCTGACGCGGTGTTCTCGGAAGGACCGCTCGATCTGGCGCTCTACTGCGCCGGCATGTTCCAGCCGCTGCGCGCCACTGAATTCGATCTTGACGTTGTGCTGCACCATCTCGACCTCAACGTGGCCGGCGCGCTGCGCGCATGGAGCGTCGTGGTGCCGCGCGTCCTGGCGCAGCGCCACGGCCACCTGAGCATGATCGCCAGCGTGGCCGGCTCGCGCGGCTTACCGAAAGGTCTTGCCTACGGCCCCACCAAGGCGGCGCTTATCAACCTGGCCGAAACCATGTATCTCGACCTGCGGCCGCACGGCATCGGCGTCAGCCTCGTCAATCCTGGTTTCGTCGATACGCCGATGACCAGGCAAAACGACTTCCCGATGCCCGCGATGATCGGCCCCGAGCAAGCGGCGCGGGAGATTTTGGACGGCTGGGCCAGCGGCTCGTTCGAGATTCATTTTCCGAAGCGCTTTACGCGGTTTGTCAAGCTGGCGCGGCTGTTGCCCGATCGGCTGTACTTTTCCGCGGTGCATCGCGCGACCGGGTTGTAGAAAAAAGCAAGGGCTTTGTCCGCGCGCCAAGAGGGGGGTTGACGGTGGCCGGAACGCTTCAAGGCCGGGGTCGCATGCTTGCCGCCGTCACGGGGCGAGCCGCAAGTGATGAATCCAAGAGGTTTTTTGGCTGTTTCCGCTCGCCCATTATTGATTGTTAGCTATGGAAAACGTAGCGCACGAGTTGCTGGGCCGAGGGGCTGCCTGAACCCAGCGGGGTTTGCGCGAAGAGCGGCCTCGCAACCGTTCCTCGAAACGGCGCCGCGCCCGAGGATTACGCTCCAGGCACCCCACGGCCAGGGGCTTCATGAAGCGCCGAAATTTGCTGGCGTGAAAATGGCGGCCTTGGCGGCTCCATTCGAAACTGGGCCACGTACACAAGGAGCGCGCGATGACATCATCGATCCGCCTCATTTCTTCGATGTCGACCAGGCAAGTGCTTGCCGATCTGGTCGCCCGGTTTTCGGCTTTCAGCAATTGAGTGAGTTGATGAATCGGAGCGGCATCGACGAGGCCGCGCGCGGCAATTGCATGGCGCCGGCCTGAGTCGGGACCGCTTGCGCGCGTCGGGCCAATCCATTCGATCCGCCTTGTCGAAATGACAGGGAGTCTGATAGCCTCCCGCGAATGAATGAATCAGTACGACTGCTTCGCCCAAAACCGGCACGCGCGACTTCCGGTTCCAGGCACAAGGCCGCGGCAGGCTTGCCCGTGCCTCGCGCCAACCACCCCAAACGCACGATGGCTGGCATCCTCGACGCGGCCACGCGCGAGTTCTCGGCCAAGGGCCTGCACGGCGCGCGCATCGACGAGATCGCCGCGGCGACGTTGACCAGCAAGCGGCTGATCTATTCAGCGAACCACCGCCGGCCGAGATGGCCAAGCTGCGCGAGAAGATCAAGCCGGTGATCGCGAAGCACATGGCCACGGTCGACGCCGACACGGTCGCGGCGGTGCAGGCCGAAATCGCCAAGGTTCGCAAGTAAACCTCGCAAGCGCACTCGCGTGGGGCGCATTCCTTCGCAAATCAAACAGACGGACAAGCGATGAACATCCTCGTGCTCAACGGAGTCAATCTCAACATGTTCGGAAAGCGCGATCCGAAGCAATACGGGACCATCACGCTAGCCGAGATCGATGCTCGACTGATCGCGCTCGGCAAGGAGCTGGGCGCTCAGGTCGAATGCTTTCAAACCAACCACGAAGGCGCGATGTGCGAGCGCATCCACGCGGCCCATGCCGACAGCGTGGATGCGGTGCTGATCAACGCCGGCGCCTGGACCCACTACAGCCATGCGATCCGCGACGCGCTCGCGATCCTGAAGTGCCCGATCCTCGAAGTGCACATGTCGAACATCCATGCGCGCGAGCCATTCCGCCATTACTCGGTGATTGCCGAAATCGCGCGCGGCCAGATCGCGGGCTTTGGCGTGGACAGCTATCTGCTCGCGCTGCGCGCGGCCGTGTCGGCGATCAACCAATCCTGATCGGCCCGGCGCCTCGAACGGAAAAGCATGATCAGCGGCAACCCGGCTTGATCCTGCAAGAGCTGCTACAGGGCTTCGCCGGACCGAAGACAGCCGCGGCGATCATCGAGCGCTTCTCCGCGATGCCTTTGCCGTCGCCGCCGTGCTGGCGCTGCGAAAGCAGACCGGCAAGATCGCCATGGCCGGTCATACGCGCCGCTTCAACCCGAGCCACCAATACGTGCACGACAAGATCGAGGGCGGTGAATTCAACATCCAGCAGCTGGATGGGCAAACCTACTTCTTTCGCCGCACCAACACCAACGCTCCGGGCCAGCCTCGAAGCTAGACCCGCCTGAAACCACGCGCTGCCGGTTCAGGCGTCGAGAAGTGATAACGCAATACTCTCGCGCCGGTATGAATGAGGCCGCGCGGGCTGATTCCGTTCACGCCACCAGCCGGTAATGCTTGTGGCTCAGATCGCGTCCCGTGATTCGCTCGACCAGCATCGCAACCCGGTGTTTGCGTTCGCGCCGCGTCAGCACGTGGTCAAGCGCGGGCGCGAACTCGCTCTGTGCCTCGGCCGCCAGCCAGTCCGCCATCAGAGCCGGATGACCGCCCGTGAAGCGAGCGAGCGCTTTCGCATCGATGCGCGAGTAGTCCACCTGGGGCGCCGCGCCGGCCCAGTAGCGGCTGACCTGGTTCAGCTTTTGCTGCATGTAGTCCTGCCGCCGCACGTGGCCGTAGTGATAAACCTTCGCGTCGGCCAGCGCCGCGTTGGGCAGCCGGCCGTGCTTGTGCCTGTCCATCACGAGCCAGAACTGGCCGTCCGGCGCATAGCTCCTGATCGTGTTGCGGATGAGCCGGCATTCGCGCCGGTACCAGGCCGGGCTGATCGCGAGCCAGTCGGGCGAGCCGTAGAAATGCAGGTAGTCGAACACCAGCGCCTCGACCTTCGCGTTGCCATGATGCCGATCGACGCTGGCCCGGATGCGCGGCAGATCGGCCTCGTGCAGCACCTCGTCGCCTTCGAGGTAAAACGCCCAGTCGCCGGTGCAGGCGTATTGCGCGATCATTTTTTGCTGCGCATAGACGAAGCCACGCTCGGCCATGCGCTCGTTCCAGACGGTTTCGATGATGCGAATCCTCCGATCGGCGATCCCCTTCACGCGCGCCAGCGTGTCGTCGGCGCTTTGGCCGACCGCGATCACGAATTCATCGACCAGCGGCAGCAGCGAGCGTATCGATTCGACAAACGGAAAACCAAGCTGCGCACCGTTGCGGATGAAGGTGAATCCGCTGATCGACGCGCCGGCGCGAGTGGCCCCGACGCTCGTCACGATCCGTTCGTCTCCACCGGTTCCGGCGCCGCTGGCTCGGTGGCGAAGCCACTTCGATGCAGCTGCGCGTACAGGCCTTGGCGGGCATTGAGTTCGGCGTGCGTGCCCTGCTCGATGATGCGGCCGGCCGCCATCACCACGATCCGGTCCGCGTGTTCGATCGTGGACAGCCGGTGCGCGATGATCAAGGTGGTGCGCCCGGCCATGAGCCGCTGCAATGCCTGCTGCACGAGGCGTTCGCTGGTGGTGTCCAGCGCCGACGTCGCTTCGTCCAGGATCAGTACCGGCGCATCCTTGTACAGCGCCCGCGCGATCGCCAGCCGCTGGCGCTGGCCGCCCGATAGTTGCGTCGCGTTGTGGCCGACGATGGTGTCGATGCCCCGCGGCAGGCCAAGCAGGTGGTCGCCCAGGTTCGCGGCTTCAAGGCAATGCCGGACCTTGTCGCGGTCGATGCCCTGGGCGCCGCCCGCTCCCAGCGCGACGTTGGCCGCCAGCGTGTCGTTGAGCATCACCACGTCCTGGCTCACCATCGCGAACTGCGCGCGCAGCGAGCGCAACCGCCAGTCGCGCACTTCGCGGTCGTCCAGAAAGACGTTGCCGCTGCCCGCGATCACGAAGCGAGGCAGCAGGTTGGCAAGCGTCGTCTTGCCGGAACCGGACGGGCCGACGAGCGCGACCGTTTCGCCAGGTTCGAACGCCAGGCTCACGCCATTGAGCGCGGGCGGCGCGTCGCCTGAAAAACGCACCACGACGTTGTCGAACCGGATGCGGCCTTTCGCGCGATCGACATGGTGCGCGCCGCTGGCTTCGGGCTGAGTGCGGTCGATCAGATCAGCGCCGCGCTCCAGCGCCGCGAGGCCCCGTGTGATCGGATTGGCCACTTCGGACAAATGCTTGATCGGGCTGACCAGCATCAAAGTCGCGGTGACGAACGCGACGAACCCGCCTACCGTCACGCCTGAGGTGTTGCTCTGCCACAGCGCCACCGTGATCACCGCAGACAACGCGGCCGCCGCGAGCATCTGCGTGAGCGGCGTCATCGCGGCCTGCGCGACGGTGGATTTCATCGCCAGCCGCCGCAAGCCATCGGCCAAGCCCATGAAACGGCTGGTCTGTGCGCCCCCCGCCGCGTGCAGCCGCACCATGCGGTGCGCCAGTACGTTTTCCTCGACCACATAGGCCAGATCGTCGGTGGCGGTCTGGCTCGATTTGGTAATTCGGTAGAGCCTTTTGGACAGCACCCGCATTACCACGGCCACCGCCGGGAACAGCAGCGCGACGATCAGGGTGAGCTTCCAGTTCAGGTAGATCAGGTAGCCGAGCATCGCGACCAAGGTGAGGCTGTCGCGCGCCAGCGTGAGCAGCGCATTGACCAGTGTGGCCGCGCCGTTTTGCACTTCGTACACCACGGTGTTGGAGAGGGCGCTGGCCGACTGGCGCGAAAACAGCGCGAGGTCCGCGTCCTGCAAGCGCTCGAACATCGAGCGGCGCAGCTCGAGCATGCCTTCGTTCGCGATTTTTGCCAGCGCGTATTGGGCGACGAAGTTGCAAAGCCCGCGCACCGCGAACAACGACATCATCGTCAGCGGCACCCACCACAGGGCGATTCCGCCACTTTGAAAGCCACGATCAAGAAGCGGCTTGAGCAACGCCGGCAACAGCGGTTCGGTGGCGGCGGCGATGATGGTGGCGACCGCCGCGCCGGCCCACATCGAGCGCGAGCTGCCGAAGTACGGCAGCAGGCGCCGCATGCGCTCCATGATGCGCGGGTCTTCGCTTGCCGCTTCAGGCATCAGCCGCAGGGGCGACCTGAGTCGCTGTTGAGCCAAGATCGCCCAACCGCTGCAAGCGTGGTTGCGCGCCTGCTCGGGGGTTGAGCGCCGAGGACGGCGACTGGGGGCTCACGTGCAGGGGCTTGCGGGCGGACACGCCCCAGGCGAACAGCAACCCGGCGACGATGCAAAAGAAACGTCCCTTGGCGCCATCGAACAGTGCGGAGTTGAACAGCGAGCCGACGGCCAACGAAGCAGTCAGCAGCATCACGGCTCGGGCTGTCGCCGTGTCGAAGCGCCGGCCGTCGCGCCAGACGGCCACCAGCAGCGCGACGAACAACAGCACGCCGACCAAACCGGTCTGCACGCCGAGCAGCAGATATTCGTTGTGCGGGTTGCGCGTGTTGCGCGTGCCCTCGGGTGGGTCGCCGCCTTCGAGTTCGTAGTAGCGCAACTGCCAGCTTCCAACGCCGGAGCCGATCAGCGGGCGCTTCGCGATGCTCGTGAGCGATCGGTGCCAGAAGTTCAGCCGCTCACCGGACGAGGTTTGTTCGGCCCCCTGTTCGACGTAGCGATCGGTCTCGTCGATCACTTTGGACAAGCGCTCGCGCCCCATGTCGGACACCAGCAGCAGGCCGGCCAACAGCACCGGCGCGAGCAGAGCGGCGGCCTTGAGGCGCCTTGGCAAATGCCACCAGACGATCATTGTGAGCAGCACCGCTGCCACCACCCACCCGCTGCGGCCGGGCAGCAGAAACAGCGTGTCCAGCAGCGCCGCCACAGCGATCGCGACCGCGACGGCCGGCCCGAAGCGCCCTGGAGCCGCGCCCTTCAGCACCCAGCACAGCGCGGCGAACGTGGCCGTCATGATCGACTGAGAGATGTAGTCGGTGTAGACGACGGCCACGGTCATCCGGTTGCCGTTCGGCACCCAGGGCAGGTCGATGCCAAGGTAGAGCAGCCAGGAGCTCAACACCACGAACGCCTGCGCGAAGGCGTAGCAACCGAGGGCCAGCAGGGCGTCGCGCTTTCGCGGCAGCAGCACGATCATTCCGGGAATCACGAGCAACTTGCCGTACTTGACGAGATCCTTGAGCGCGTCGTGCTGCGCGGCATCGGTCCACAACAGGCTTAAAGCCACCCAACCGATCAGCGCGAGCACGAAGATGGTGGATGAAAGCCGCAACCGCTGGCCGCTGTCCGGCTGGGTCTGGCCCAGCAAGATCGCGAGGCTGCCGATCAGGACCAGCGCGTTGCCGACTGATGTGGCGGCGGTCGAGATCGGCAATGCAAAAGCGGTGAAACTCGCGATGAACACGCCCACGCCGTGCAGCCAGCCGCGCTCATGCGCGTTCGCCATCAGTCTTTGACGCGACTCGCCCACCTGGGGGTCGGCGCTATTGAAGAAGCCAGGGGCGAGGGCATCGAGCGGCCGAGGGAGAAAGTCATTTGTCACCCTGGCCACGGCCTTGCATCCAGAGTCTCAGGTACTTGTAATAGGTGGTTTCCGCATTGTAGATGGCGAGCACCAGGCCCATTTTCCCGTCGCGAAAGCCTTGGCGCAGCAAGTAGGTCCGCACGAACGACCACATGCCGCTGAACAGCGGTCTGGCAAAACCCGATGTGATGCCGCGCTTGGACAACTCGGTGGCGCCGTCGCGCGAATAGCGGTTCAACTTGGCCAGCACGTCGTCCAGATCGCGATAGCTGTAGTGGACGATGCGCTGCGAAAGGTCGCGGGTGCTGCCGCGGCAGGTCATGTGCTCGTGCACGACGTGCTTGGAAAACCCCGCCACCTCACGCCGCACCAGCCGCAACGTGTAGTCGGGCCGCCAGCCGCCGTGTTCGATAAACGTGCCGCACAGGCTCGAACGGCGGGGCAGGCGATAGCCATCGGCCGCAGGGCCCGAAAGTACGGCCTCGATTTCTTCCCTCAAGGCGGCGCCGATTCGCTCGTCCGCGTCTAGCACCAGCACCCAATCGCAGCTTGCCAGTGCCACGCCGCGGGCCTTTTGCGGCCCGAAGCCCGGCCAGTCGGTAACATGCACGGTTGCGCCGGCTTCGCGGGCCTTTGCCACCGTGTCGTCGCTGCTGCCCGAATCGAGCACCAGCACCTCATCGGCGAAGGCCACCGAGTCGATGCATTCGCGAATCTGGTGGGCCTCGTTCTTGGCCACGATAATCACCGACAACGTTGCTTTATTCATCCATGCAATTTTCCATGACCATTTCGGGCGCGCCGCGTTCCGAGCCGGTGCTTGCGCGCGCATTGCGCCAGGCGACGCGCGGCGTTCTCTTCGTTCTTGTTCTCGCGCTGGGCCAGGCTGCATCGGCGCAGTTCAGGGTCGAGGTCTCTGGCGTCGGCACGACCCAGCTGCCGATCGCGTTGCCCGCGTTCAAGGGCGACGCGCAGTCCCCGCAAAAGATCGGCGCGATCGTGCAAGCCGACCTCGAGCGCAGTGGGCGCTTCCGGCCGGTCGACGCATCGGGCGTCGATCTCGATGAAACATCCCGGCCCGACCTCGCCATGTGGCGCCAGCGCGCGGCCGATTCGCTCGTCACCGGCAGCGTCGCGCGGCTAGCGGACGGTCGGTTCGACGTGCGCTTTCGGCTTTGGGATGTGGTTAGCGGCCAGGATTTCGGTGGCCAGAGCTATATGGTGCCGCAGGTCGACCTGCGGCTGGCCGCGCATCGCATCGCCGATTTCGTCTATGAAAAGCTGACGGGCGAAAAGGGCGCGTTTTCGACTCGAATCGCCTACATCACCAAGAACGGCAGCCGTTACACGCTTTGGATCGCCGACTCCGATGGCGAAAACAGCCAGACCGCGTTGTCAAGCCCGGAGCCGATCATCTCGCCCGCCTGGTCGCCAGCCGGCAACCGCATCGCCTACGTTTCGTTCGAGTCGCGCAAACCGGTGGTCTATGTCCATGATGTGTCGACCGGCAAGCGCCGCCTGATCGCCAATTTCCGCGGCTCCAACAGCGCGCCAGCCTGGTCGCCCGACGGTCGTACCCTGGCCGTGACGCTCTCCCGCGACGGCGGCTCGCAGCTCTACACCATCGACGCGAACGGTGGCGAGCCAAAACGCCTCACGCAATCGGCCAGCATCGATACTGAGCCGGTGTACGCGGCCGATGGCGGCGCGATCTATTTTGTGAGCGATCGTGGCGGCGCGCCGCAGATCTACAAGATGCCGGCCTCGGGCGGCA
>JBDTRV010000079.1:0-8408 GCA_039931475.1 Burkholderiales bacterium
CAGCAGCGGCACGCCCATGAAGCCGGTGTTCGGAAACGTGGTGACCAGCGCGCCGAATGATGCGTCGGACCAGCCGATGCGGGTGTTGCGGCTGGTCTTCACGATGACGGCCACCATCAGCGCCGCGCACAGCAGCCAGATTGCGAACACCGCCGGGTCCACGAGCCGCACGATCGGCGTGCTCGCGCCAAAGCGATACAGCAGCGCCGGCAGCGCGAAATAAAGAACGAAGCTGTTCAGGCCCGGAATGGCAGACAGCGGCAGCAGCCCGCGCTGCCCAGCGACGAAGCCGGCCAGCACCAAGGCGAAGAAGGGGAAGGTGACGAGCAGGACTTCGAGCACGCGGCTATTGTTGCAGCCGAATCGACCGGCACCGCGCGATCAGGTAGCGGAAATCGCCGCACGACCGGAATGCGCATGACCACGGACGCATTGAGCGGCAAGGTGCGCGTCGCCATTTCGCCCTTTCGTGCGCGATGCCTGGAAAGCGCATCTTTGGTTGATCAGCGCACCAATCGGCGCAGAATGTTCGGTCCCGCTCGTTTCGACATGCATGGCGAAACGTATCGACGGTTCAAGACAAGGAGACAACTCATGGCAGCAACCACCAAGGAATTCGCGGGCAAGGTGGTTTTCATCGCCGGCGGCTCGAGCGGCATCAACCTGGGCATCGCCAAAGGCTTTGCCGAGCAGGGCGCCAAGGTAGCGATCGCGAGCCGGTCGCAGGAACGAATCGACGGCGCGGTGGCGGAGCTGAAAGCGTTCGGCGGCGAGGTGCGCGGCTACAGCGCCGACGTGCGAGATGCGGCCGCCATTGCGGCCGTGCTCAAGCAGGCGCACGACGATCTCGGGCCGTTCGACGTGCTCGTGTCAGGCGCGGCGGGCAACTTCGTCGCGCCGGCCTTGGGCATGTCGGCCAACGGGTTCAAGACCGTGATCGACATCGATTTGAACGGCACATTTCATGTGCTGCGCGCGGCCCATGAGTTCTTGAAGAAGCCGGGCGCTTCGATCGTCAACATCTCGGCGCCGCAGGCGATCAACCCGATGCCGTATCAGGCGCACGTTTGCGCGGCCAAAGCGGGGGTCGACATGCTCACGAAAGTGCTTGCGATGGAGTGGGGGCCAGAAGGCATCAGGGTCAACTCGATCATTCCTGGGCCGATCGCCGACACCGAAGGGATGCGGCGGCTGGCGCCGGGTGAGGCGGCGATCGCCGCGGTGGCCAACAGCGTGCCGCTCAGGCGGCTGGGCAAGGCGTCGGAGATCGCGGACATGGCGCTATTTTTGTCGAGCGAACGCGCCGCCTATGTGACCGGCGCGATCATTCCGGTCGATGGCGGCAGTGCGCTGGGTGGCGGATTGAGCTTGCAGGGAGCGGCGCTGGCGACAGCCGCGGCCGCGAAGAAGTAGTCGAGAGAGAAGCAAAGAGCGCCGGGAGCGAACGCAAGAGCGTTGGCGAGGGCGCGAAAGAGCAGGCAAGGGCAAGAAGAGGGCAAGCACGATGAGCGGAATGGTCGAAGGCAAAGTGGTCGTCGTCACCGGCGCGGGCGGCGGCATCGGGCGCGACATTGCACTGGCGATGGCCAGCGAAGGAGCGAAGGTGGTGGTCAACGACATCGGCGCGTCGCTGTCGGGCGAGGTCGGCGCTGAAGGCGGCAAGGTCGGCCCGGCGCAGGCGGTGGTCGACGAAATCAAGTCGGCCGGCGGCGCGGCGGTGGCCAACACCGACAGCGTTTCCGAAGCCGCGAGCGCGGGCCGCATCGTACAGGCGGCGCTCGACTCTTTCGGCCGCATAGACTGCGTCGTCAACAACGCCGGCATCCTGCGCGACCGCTTCTTTCACAAGATGAACGTGGATGAGTGGGACGCGGTGATCAAGGTGCACCTCTACGGCTGCTACTTCGTGAGCCGCGCGGCGGCGCCGCACTTCAAGGAACAGGGCTCGGGCAGCTACGTGCACATGACGTCTACCTCGGGGTTGATCGGCAACTTCGGCCAAGCCAACTATTCGGCCGCCAAGCTCGGAATCGTCGCGCTGTCCAAGTCGATCGCGCTCGACATGCACAAATTCAACGTGCGCTCCAACTGCATCGCCCCGTTCGCGTGGAGCCGAATGACCAGTTCCATTCCCGCCGAGACCGAGGCCGAAAAGGCGCGGGTCGAGCGCATCAAGCAGATGACACCCGCGAAGATCGCGCCGCTCGTGGTGGCGCTCGCCAGCGATGCGACGGCCGACACCAACGCGCAGGTTTTCGCGGTGCGCAACAACGAGATTTTCCTGATCAGCCAGCCGCGCGCGCTGCGTTCGGTGCACCGCAGCGACGGCTGGAGCGCGCAAAGCGTCGCCGAGCATGCGCTGCCGGCGTTGAAAAGCCAATACCACGCGCTCGAGCGCTCGGGCGATGTGTTCAGTTGGGAGCCAATTTGAGGCACTGGGGCACTTGTTGGGTGCAAAAATGTGAACAAAAAATGCCTTTGCCGCCCGCCAGATATGAATTTATAGCTATCAAAACAGGAGAGTTTTAGTGACGGCAACCGAAGGTTCGCAGCTGGCTCACGCAGCCTCGCTCGGCGTGCAATCCGCGCTCCAGGCCGCGCTTGACGAGGGCCGCTTCTTGATCCAGCGCTGCGGCGCATGTAGCAGGTATGTTTACTTCCCGCGCGAAGCCTGCCCGCACTGCGGCGCGGCCGATCTGGAGTGGGCCGAGCCGAGCGGCAAGGGCACGGTCTACGCCGTGACCACGGTCCGGCGCAAGGCCGACGCGGGGGGCGACTACAACGTGTCGCTCGTCGATCTGGACGAAGGCGTGCGCCTCATGAGCCGCATCGCGAATCGCGCGCCGGATGAAGTGAGGATCGGCCAGCGGGTGATTGCGCGGGTCGAGTTGAACGATGGACGCGGGTTGCTGCTGTTCGATGCGGTCGATGGCGGCATAGGCGATCAGGCAAAAGCGAACGGAGCGCCAGCATGAGCGCCCACGATCTCAAGTCCCTGCGCGGCAGCGCCGCGATCGTGGGTGTCGCGACTTTCGGATGCGGCGAGTCACCGGGCTTCACCGATATGGAGCTGCTCGCGCGCTCCGCGCACCTTGCGATCGCCGATGCCGGGTTGAAGCTCGAAGAAATCGACGGCCTGTGCACCGCGAGCGCCTCGGCCACGATGTGGGCGATGCCGGTGGTCGAGTATCTGGGCCTCAAACCCACCTTCACCGACAGCACGATGATCGGCGGCTCCAGCTTCATCGCGCACCTGCTGCCGGCGATGCTCGCGCTGCAATCGGGCCAGTGCAACGCGGTGCTGGTCTGCTACGGCAGCGCGCAGCGCACCTCCACGTTGAGCCGCAAGGAGATTGGCGCGGCGCGGCGCTTGATGGACCCGCAGCCCTACGAGGCGCCCTACGAGCCGCTCGCGCCGATGTCGGCCTACGCGCTGGCCGCATCGCGCCACATGCACGAGTTCGGCACCACGCGAAGGCACCTGGCCGAAGTCGCGGTCGCGGCGCGCGGCTGGGCGCAACTGAATCCTGAAGCGTTCATGCGCGATCCGCTGACCATCGAAGAAGTGCTTAAGGCGCGCATGGTGTCCGACCCACTGTCGGTGCGCGATGCATGCCTCGTGACCGACGGCGGCGGCGCGTTCGTGCTGGTGCGCGCCGATCGCGCGAAGGACCTGCCCAAACCGCCGGTCTACGTGCTCGGCAATGCAACCGCGGTGTGGAACCGGCAGATTTCGTCGATGCAGGATTTGACGGTGACGGCCGCCACCCAATCGGGCGAGCGCGCCTATGCGATGGCCGGCATTGGCGCGAAGGACATCGACGTCGTGCAGCTCTACGACGCGTTCACGATCAACACCATCCTGTTCCTGGAAGATCTCGGCTTTTGCAAGAAGGGCGAGGCGGGCAGCTTTGTCGAGAACGGCGCGATCGCGCCCGGCGGACGGTTGCCGGTGAACACCAACGGCGGCGGGCTGTCCTGCGTGCATCCGGGGATGTATGGCATCTTCGCGCTGATCGAAGCGGTGCGGCAGTTGCGCGGGGAGTGCGGCGAGCGGCAGGTCAAGGGCGCCAGCACGGCGATTGCACATGGCAATGGGGGAACGTTGTCGAGCCAGGCGACTGCGGTTTTGGGGACGGCGGCGGCGCTTTAAGCCGAGTTCTCGAACCCGCGTCCTACGGCGCGCATTCCGGCCAATCAATCTGCACCCGCCGGCCGGTTGCGAGGCAGTCGCGCAGATACAAGTTGATGGGGCTCTGGTAGGGAACGCCGGCCTCGTCGGCCATGTTCTTGAAGTAGGCGACGACGTCTTCGGACAACCGCATGGTGACCGACTTCTTCAGCTTCGATGCATACGGGTTCCTGCGCGATTTGAGTTTGGAGAAGTCGTATTCGGCTTTCATGATTGACCGTCAGGATAGCCCGGTTGCCTTGCGAGCGGAAATGATGGGTCTGACTTCCCTCTACTTCGTCGCCCTAAGTAGACGAAGGTAGAAATCCGCGGCGACTTGCGAATCGTGCGACGCATTTTGTCGCTGCTTTTCGGGACACTGGCGCTTCATCCACTCCCGTTCTCGAGCCGTCCCATGCCGTGCCGAACTTCTGCCTTTTTTCTTTGGACCCTGTCGCCAGACCTGCAGCAAGCCGTGGTCCTCAATCGTTTCGGAAGAGAGTGGCGAACATGGCCTCATCAAGCTGCCCGGACTCAACCACCCCGCGTGGCAGTTCCCATTCCAGAGCGGGTCGTGGTGCCGGTTCGAATGTGACCGGGAAGCAATCAGCGGCCAATGATCAGGCTCGCTGACTGTTCGGACTAAGTGGCTCGGCGCCGGCGTATCGGCGCTGCGCTGGAGGGCCGGCCTGTTGGGCACGACGTGGGTCGGCGCTCGTCGCGACCGACCTCAGAAAATCAGGCGCGATGGCTCGCAGCCGTTCCGCGGATTCCTGCAGCGGAATCAGTAGCTTTCTGACTGCCTTCGCCTCGGTCGTTTCACTGGAAAGCAGATTGACGTTCAGTGATGCCACGATCTGATTCTGGTCGTCATGCACCGGCACCGACAGACCGCAAACCGTGGAGTCGAACTCGCCATTCACCCAAGCAAAGCCTTGATCGCGCACCAGCGTCAGCGCCTCCCGGAGTTCCGCTGGCGTCGTGATGGTTTTACGCGTGTACCTCGTCATTTCGACTGCGTTGAGGTATTGCTCCAGCGCTGCTTCGTCCTGCGAGGCAAGCAGAACTCTGCCGGGTGAGGTGTTGTAGGCCGGCAAGCGGCTACCGAGGCCGAGGCGCAGCGACATGACCTTGCGGGAGGGGACGCGCATGATGTAGATGACGTCGTGACCGTCGAAGACGGACAGTGCCGCCGACTCCTTGACGACGGCGCAGAACTGCTCCAGTACTTCCTGAGCCATGCCCCAGAACGGCAACGATGTCAGGTAGGTCATGCCCAGATTGAGAATTTTCGGCGTCAGGCGAAAGTGCTTGCCGTCGGACACCGTGTAGCCGACTTCGGTCAACGTCATCAGGATGCGTCGCGCCACGGTCCGCGGCAACTGGGTGGCAACCGCAACGGATGCCACCGTGTGGCTTCCGGTGCCACTGCCCATGGCCTCTATGACGCTCAGGCCGCGTGCGAACGACCGAACAAATCCATCGCTTTCCGGTGTTGCCATCTGACCTTCTCTTTTGCGTAATTCTAGGAGGTGACCTTTCGGAACCCATCTTGCGCATGTTGCGGTGGTGGCGGGCATGGCGACGGCGCCGGGCGTGCAAGATCAGCGGGCGCGCCAGTCAGAACACGCATCTCGCCTAGCGGGCCTTCGAAGCCCGCGAACAGCGGCAGGCCCTCGGCTTGTGCTTCGTCCAATGCCTCCTCGGGCGTCAGCACGGGGCCGATACACACGTCCCATTGCACCGAAATCTCCTGCCATTCGGCGAACGTGCGCGAGCGGAAAATCGATTCGAGCGTGGAGGTCGTGTGCTGGAGGTCGTGCTCGGCCTTGCCGCCCGAAAGCTCGGGGCAGCCGGCAAGCTCGCAAAAGCGGTTCCAGAATTTCGGTTCCAGCGCAGCCATCGTGACGTGGCGTCCATCGGCGGTCGCGTAGATGCGGTAGGCCGGGTGCGTGCCCCCGAGACGCACCCGGCCGGCACGCGGTTGCCCGCCACCCAAATGTTGCGCAGCAGACAAAGCGTTCAGCATGAGCACGCTGTGCGTAATGGACAGGTCGATGAAGCTGCCTTGCCCTGTCTTAAGCCGCTCCATCAGCGCGGCCTGGATGGCAATGACGGCGCTCAGGCTGCCACCGACCAGATCACCGACCAGCGCAGTGGGCACCGACGGAGTGCCTTCCCGATGCAGCAAGCCAGCGCTGCCCTGGTAGTTGAGATCGTGGCCTGCGAGATGCGCGCGGGCGGTGTGCTGGCCGTAGCCGGAGATGGCGCAATACACGAGGCCGGGGGCCTTTGCGTGCAACTGCTCCCACCCAATGCCCAGGCGGTCCATCACACCGGGGCGGAAGCTTTCGACGAGCACGTCGGCCTGCTGTGCCAACGCGATGAAGGTTTCGAGATCATCAGCCTGCTTCAGATCGAGCGCGATGCTGCGCTTGCCCCGATTCGAAGCGGTGAAGGCTGCGCCGAATCCAGAGCGCGGCAATGGGCTCAGACCCCGCGCGTAGTCGCCTTTGCCGGTGTCCTCGATCTTCGTCACCTCGGCGCCATAGTGCAAAAGCAGTTGCGTGGCGAACGGCCCCGGCAGCAGACGGGTCAGATCGAGAACTCGGATGCCCGCAAGCGGCGCGCTCATGCAGGCGTCAACCGTTCGAACTGGGGCAGGCTGATGGTCTCGTTCAGCGGCAGGAAGCGCACGCGCACGCGGTCGCCGATCCGTACCGACTCGGGCGGGGCATCGACGATGTTGGCCATCATTCGCACGCCCTCGTCGAGCTGGACGACCGCCACCACGTAAGGCAGCTTGTCGGCCATGTGCGCATTGGCGGCACGGTGGTTGACAGTGAACGTATAGATAGTTCCCAACCCTTTGCTGGGTTCCCACTGCAGATCCTCCGACATGCAGTGCCTGCAGAACAGGCGTGGCAGCGACTGCGTCTTTTTGCAGTCGCCGCAGCGCTGGAAAACGAGCTTGCCTTGGGCGGCGGCGTCCCAGAACGGCTGGGTCGCCTGGGTCGGTACTGGGGTGGGGCGGGGGGCTGCGTTCATGCTTCGGTTCCAAGAATCATGGTGGTGTTGGCCGAGAAAACCAGGCCGGGCGCATGACACAAGGCGTGTTTCGCGCCCGCGATCTGCCGCTCGCCGCATTCACCGCGCAACTGCCGCACGGCTTCGATGACGAGAAAAATTCCGAACATTCCGGGGTGGCCATAAGAGAGGCCACCGCCCGAGGTGTTGATTGGAAAGTCCCCGCCGGGCGCCAGCCGCCCGCCCTTGACGAAGTCCTTGCCTTCACCGCGAGCGCAGAAGCCCAGCTCTTCCAGCGACTGAAGCACTCCGATGGTGAAGTGGTCGTAGATCTGGACCACGTCGATGTCGCCTCGTGCCACGCCCGCCATATCGAGTGCTTCGTTTGCAGTCTCGGCAACGCGGGTGTCGAGCCAGTCGTCGATGTCCAGCGGCGTGTAGTGATGCGAAAACGTCTCGGCCATGCCCTTCACGTAGACCGGAGGCTTGGCAAGCGAGCTGGCCCGCGCCGCGCTGGTCACGATCAACGCGCCGCCGCCGTCCGTCACCAGGCAGCAGTCGCGTCCGCGCAGCGGCTCGGCCACCAGTGGCGAGGCCATGACGTCTTCGAGTGACAGCGGCCCGTGGCGATATGCCTTTGGGTTGAGGTTTGCCCACTGCCGGGCCGCGACCGCGATTTCCGCGAGGTCGGCCGGCGAACTGCCATAGCGATGCATGTGCAACTGGGCCACCATGGCGTAGTAACCGATTGGGCTCAGTTGGCCATGTGGCACGATGAACTGGCCTCTTGGCGAACGTGGGTCTTCAACCAGCCCCGTCAGTTTTCGGGAGCCGTCGGACAGTTGCGTACTGCCGTAGGTGATCAGCGCCACTTCGCAGAAACCCGCGGCAATGGCAGCCATCGCGTGGCGGATGTGCATGATGTTCGACATGCCACCGACGTTGCTGCTGTCCGTGTATCGCGGCGTGAGCCCGAGGTACTCGCCCAGTTGCAGGCTGCTGAAGCGGTCGTCGGTATGCGCGAACAGGCCATCGACATCCTGCAGCGTCAGACCAGCATCGACCAGAGCCCGGCGCGCCGCCTGCGCCTGCAATTCGAGCGCGGTTTTGTCGGGCACTTTGCCCAGATCGGATTCGGCGACGCCTGCAATGGCGACCGAGGATGAGAGAGGGTGACGGCTGGTCATGATCGGGGCGCCTTCGATGGATC
>JBDTRV010000080.1:0-8406 GCA_039931475.1 Burkholderiales bacterium
GGTTGAACGAGGCCGGCTGGAGCATCAAGGTCCAGTTCATCGCGACGAACACGCCGACCGCGGCCAGTGCAATCCACGCTATCACGGTGCTGAATCGGTTCATGGTGCTTTTCTCCTTGTGGGCTTGTTCGGTGATTCAGTTCAGAGCAACCGCCGCCGGATCGCGCCGATCGGTGATTCATGCGGCCATTCTATAGGGACGATTTGGCCGGTTTGCGGCTGCGCCGGCGCGCCGATCTATGTCGTTCCGGCGCGCCAGTGGCGGGCGTAGACTGCGAGTGTCTCGAACTGACGCCGAACTTCATGAGTACTGAAAGAGTCCTGTTTGCCTTCATCATCGTGCTGGCGCTGACCTTGAACGTCGGCTTCGTCGCGGGCGACATTTCGGACATCCGGCATCACAACGTCTACGAGCTGTTCGCCGCGCTGGTGGTCAGCCTGATCGCCACGGTGATGAAGTTCGGCGACCGCTCGCCGCTGGGCTCGACCATGCTGGCCACCAGCCTGGTGGCCGACCTGCAACTGGCCGCCGCCGCCGCCGCCTGGGGCTTTTACGCGCAGCAAAGCAGCTCGCCGCTGACGGCGCACGAGGGCGCCACAGTGGTGTCGCTTGCGATCGGCGCGACCGTCGCCAACGTGGTGTCGGTGGTGCTGCTCGTCGTGGAGATGGCCGGAATCCGGCGATGACCTTCAACCCCGGCAGCCCGACGCCGCCGTCGACCATCACGTCCGCCTCCGACGCGGGGCGTTCCGGCTGGGGGGTGTTTCTGCTGCTGCGGCGGCTGCGCCGGCCGCTCGCGGTGCTGATCAGCGTTTACGGGGTCGCGGTGCTGGGCTTCACGCTCATCCCGGGGGTCGATCCCCAGGGGCAGATCTGGTACATGAGCTTTCTCGACGCTTTTTACTTCGTGAGCTATCTTGGCACGACGATCGGTCTGGGTGAAGTGCCGCAGCCGTTTTCAGGGACGCAACGGCTTTGGGCCACCGCCGCGATCTACGGCACGGTGATCTCCTGGCTGTATGCGATCGGCGCGCTGTTTGGCGTTTTGCAAGACCCCGCGTTCAAGCGCATCCGGCGCGAAAGCGCGATGGAGCGCGCGGTGCGGCGCATCGCCGAGCCGTTCTACCTGATCTGCGGCTATGACGACGCGGGCACCCGGGTGGCGCACGAACTGGTCGAGAACGGCGCGGCGCTGGTCGTGGTGGACGTGGTCCCGGCGCGCACCGAAATGGTCGAGGTCGATGATATGTATTCAAACGTGCCCGCGCTGTGCGCCGATGCGAGCGATCCGAAAAGCCTGGTGCTGGCCGGCCTCCAAAGCCCGCATTGCGCCGGCGTGCTGGCACTGACCGGCGAGGACTTCGTCAACGTCAAGATCGCGCTGACCGCCCATCTGCTCGCGCCCAAGGTGCCGGTTTTGTGCGCCGCGCGCGATCACGCGACCCATGCGCGCATGGCGGCGGTGGGTGCCGACCACATCATCAACCCGTTCGACAACTTCGCGGCGCGGGTGGCGTTGTCGCTGCGCACGCCGAGCCTGCACGTGATCTACGAGAGCCTGACCACCCAGCGCGGCACCGCGATGGACGAGGTGCAGCAACTGCCGCACGGCAAATGGCTGCTCTGCGGCACCGGCTTGTTCACGAGCACGCTCCGACGCCAGCTGAGCCGGTTGAAGATCGAAGTGGTGGTGATCGACCCGAATTGCGACACGGCCGATGCCGATGACGACCCCGACCTGTTCAAGGGCGAGCCGACCGATCCCGCCGTGCTTGAAAAGGCCGGCATCGCCGATGCCGCGGCGCTGGTTGCCGGCACCAGCGAGGACGTGGACAACCTGACAATCATCCTGGCTGCGCGCGCGCTGAACAAGCGGCTGTTCCTCGTCGCGCGGCAGACCCAGCGCCGCAATACGCACGTGTTTCGCGCGTCGCCGGCCAATCTCGTGATGCTCCCCGGCTACCTGATCGCGGCCGAGGTCCTGCGCGTGATCCGCGCGCCGCAACTGGGCAACTTCCTGCGTCAGGCGCGCAGCCAGGACGAGGCCTGGTCGGCCGCCTTGCTCGAGCAAATGCGCGAAGTGATCGGCAACGAAATCGTCGAATCCTGGTCGATCGAGTTGACCGATGAACTCGCGCCCAGCGTCTGCGTTGCAGTCGACCGAGGCGAATCGTTCACCCTGCGCCGCGTGATGACCCGAGCCGACGCCGCCGGCGATCTGGTCGACGCGGTGCCGCTGATGCTGCAGCGCGGCCAGAAGCGCGAGTTGACACCGACGCTTGACTCGGTCCTGCGCAAGGGCGACCGGGTGCTGTTTTGCGGCAATTCGCGGGCGCGGCAGATCATGCGTTATTCGATGATGGCGCTGGATTCGCCCTGGCACGAGCCGGCGGCAGGTCTGGTTTTGTCCGCGAAGTGAAATGAGCGCGGTACTTCGGCCTACGCCACGAGCTTTGGATGGCGCGGGTCGAGCGTGAGGAGGGTCAGAGCGGCTGAGGCTCGACTCAAAGTGAGTGGGCAGCGCGGCCGCGAAACATGGGGCCAGCCGCTATTGAGCGTTAGACGGCGCAAATAAAATCTCGCGTTCCTCACCACCCGAACCAGCATATGAATCCGTCAAATGCAAGTCTCACAGCTCTTGGCACCTCGTTGATGCGAGCAGTTCACTCCCGGATCGACCCAGTTCCTCTGTTTGATGATGAATGGGGCGAGAGACTCGTTCCTGATTCCTTTCGCGTAGCGCTGCGCGAGCGTGCTTTGGCAAGCATGGAACCAGACGCGCGCGCGAAAGCGCTCAGGTCTTCTAACGCCGCGTTCGACTACGGTCTTCGTGCGAACGCCGCCTATCCGGACAACATTGTCCGTGCGCGGTACACGGAGGATGCATTGAAGGCCGCGGTCGCGCGGGGCGTTAGCCAGTACGTCATCATCGGAGCTGGATTTGACAGTTTTTCGTGTCGCAGGCCGGCCTACGCCGACCAACTGAACATTTACGAAGTGGACCATCCAGCGACACAGGGTCTGAAGCGTCAACGACTCATGGACTGTGGTGTTCCGAGCTCGGAGTATTTGCACTTCATTTCTGCCGATCTGTCCGTGGAAGAACTAGGAGATGCCCTTGCGCGGTCGCCTTTCCAACCATCCGAGCTGACCTTCTTTTCTTGGCTCGGTGTGACGATGTATCTCACCCGAGATTCGAACTTGAGGACTCTTCGCGCCATTGCATCTTGCGCCGCACCGGGAAGCGAACTCGTATTCACCTACGTCGATGAGACGGTCTTCACTTCGGCCTATGTCGGCACTGCATCGTTCCATGCACTCAAAGCGCAGGTGGCTGCAATCGGCGAGCCCTTCCTGTCGGGTTTCGACCCCGGCACCCTAGAAGAGCAACTCTTGGGCACCGGCCTCCAACTACTGGACGATTTAAATGGCGATCAGGCCGTCGCCCGATACGATGAGAAAGGTGCAAATCAGTTCAAATCAGCGGCTGAGGCCCACATCGCTCGTGCGAGCATCGTCGGAACGTCTGGGCCAAACGCCGCCGCCTAACCAGGCAGTCAAGCGGACTGGCCTGTGGCCAGCCGGCTAATTTGAGCGTTCGGTCGCAGTCGCCGGCGGCTTCGGCGAGGTCGCGGGCGCCGATTTCGCCGCCGGCGCGCCTTCGGCGCCCTCGTCCTCCACGTCCGCGCTCGGCGCCTTGCCCGCTTCGCCGGTGAAACGCAGCGCGAACGCCGTGAGCGGCGGGCCGATGGTCTCGAACACCGCGACCGCGCCAAGCACCACCGCCGACACCTGCGCCGCCAGTTGCGGCAGCAGCGTGGCCGTGGTCTGCACCAGGCCGATCGCGAGCCCTGCCATCGGCACCAGCAGCAGCCCGACTGCAATCGACTGCGGCCGCGTGTAGCCGAACATCCGCCCGCAGCCGTAGAGCGACAGGCACTTGGCGAGCACCCGCACCGCCACGAAAGCCAGCGCTATGCCGGCGAACTCCGCCAGGTCGTGAATGTGCAGATTGGCGCCGGCGAACGCGAACAGGATGATGAAGAACACGTCGCCGCCGCCGCCGAACTCCACGCGGGTCAGGCGTGAGCGGCCCTGCATCCAGCGGCAGGCCACGCCCAGCGTCAGCGCGGCGAAAAGCGCCGATACGTTCAGCGCGATCGACAACCCAAGCGCGAGCGTGACCGCGCCAACCACCAGCGCGAATCGAAAGTGCTGCTCGTCGACCCGGGTCTGCTGCGCGATCCGGGTCACGATCCAGGCCACCACCATCGCGACGATCACCGCGCCGATGAGCTGATAGGCCGGCAGCAGCATCGCGGCCAATGGATCGAACTGCGCATCGCGCAGCGCGAGTGGCAGCGAGAAAGAGAACAGCACGAATGCGAGCACGTTGTTCATCGCGACCAGCGCCTCGGCCGCGTCCACCGTCGGCCCCTGCGCGTGCAGTTCCTCGGCGACGTGGATCAGCACCGCTGGAGAGGACGACACCGCGATCGAAGCGGCGAGCACCGCAACCACCGGCGGCGCGCCGGTCCAAAGCATCAGAAGCAGGATCGCCGAGAAGGTCAGCGCGCTTTCCACCAGGCTCGTGACCACCAGCGCGCGATTGCGCAACACTGCCCACGGATGCAAGGTGTTGCCCAGCTTGAACAGGATCAGCCCGAGCGCGATCTGCACCAGTGGCTGCGCACTGATAAGCGCCTCCTCGGACAGCAAACCGAACCCGCTGGGCCCGATCAACAGCCCGAGCGCCATGAAGCCGGTGATCGTCGGCAGCCACTTGACCCGCGCCGCCAGCAGACCGCCGAGCGTGCCGAACGCCAGCAGCACGCCGAATGCGACGAGCAGGTTCAGTTGCGGGAAACCTTCGGGCAGGAAGGACAGGAGGTTGCGCGATACGTCGTTCAACATGGCGGGGCGTTGGGCCAGGTCAGCCACGCACAGCGCAGCGCTCAAGAGAAGGAGGAAAGAGCGCACCCGGATCCGGGGCGCTGGCAAGGAGCCGTCGATCCTATCAGCAGCACCTTCGCGCGCTGCCCGGCGGTGCAGGGCGGCGAGGCGGGGTCGGCAAACGAGCCAGGCGGGTCGCACGTTCACGCTATTGCGCGCGCACCCGCCACCGACTTATCCTGCCTCTGACGGACCAAGCGAGCGCTTTTTCGATAGGAGACGCGATGTGGATTCGATTTTTCGGGGCGGTGCTTCACGCCCTCTTGGCCGGACATCGGCTCACGCAGCCGGAGCCGGCCCACCCATCCGATCCGGCCGAACGCGGCGGTGCTTCCGATGGCGACGAGCCCCGAGGCGAATCGAGCAAGGCTGAGCGTGTCGCCTTGCTGGTCGTGCACGGCGTCGCGGATCAAAAGCCGGGGGCAACGCCGGCTTCGGTCGTCGATCTGCTGGTGTCGCGCGCGCCGCAAGGCGTCCGCTACGCGGCGGTGTCGTCGGACCAACTGACGATTGCCGTGGCGCCGCTCGAGCCTCGCATCGAACCTCCCGCGAAGTCCGATGGCAAAACGGAAAGCCGCCTCGCCGGTGTTTTGCCCAAGGGTCTTGTTCAATCGGTGCGCTCGGATTTCCAGCGGCCGGAGTGGAAGGTGCAAAGCCGCGGCCCGACCGGGGCCGACGACGTGGGCGACACGGACGACTCCGGCGGAGCGCCATCCTGGGCGGAAAAAGCGCGACCGATGCCGGGAGACGGCGCGGCTGCGAAACCGGTCGCCGAGGCGATCAGCGAGCCGCGCACCGCGAACGGCGACGAGGCCGGAATCGACCAGGGCCTCAAGTTCAGCAACTTCCTTTTGAACAAACACATCCGCAATGGCGCGCGGCGGGAGTCCTGGCGCAGCACACGCATCGGCCTCGAGCGCATTGAAGGCGATACCGCGACCCGGATCGACGTCTACGAGATGTACTGGGCCGACCTTTCGCGCCTGGCCGGCGCGATCCCGCGCATCGTCACCGAGTTGTTCACGCTGGTGTTCCGGCTGTCCAACCTGGGGCGCGAAACGGTGGATCTGGCGCGCGTCTGGTTCCAGACCGGGAAGGATGGGCAACCTTGTGCCGCGCGCGCCTGGTCGCTGGTGGCGACGTTGCAGATCGCGATCGACTGGGGCTTCGTGAACGTGTTGGCGCTGGTGTTCCTGCAGCTCGCGTTGCTCGGGCTGGCGCTGATCGCGCTCGGCCTCGCGTCGGCGATGCAGCCCGGGTTCCCCAAGCTGCATCACTGGATTGCCGGCGCCACCCTGGGTGCGGGTGTGTTGTGGGGCATCTATTGCTTCCTGGATGGCCGGCGCTGGGCCAGTTTTGCATTTTTTGGCGCCTTAGCGCTCGTTGTAGCTGGATTGTCAGCTATCTTTTTGGAAGCGTTCCGCCCCATCTTGCTGCCCGTTCTGCTGCTTTGCGGCATTTGGCTGGTCAACGAGCTGTTGCTGCGTCCGGCCAACGACCGATTTCCGTTCGTGCTTGCGATAGGACGCCTGCTGGCCGGCGCGGTGCTGCTGGTGCTGATCGCAAGCGCGGCTTTCGAGGCAGCGTCTTTTGGCGCTTTTTCGCGCGCGGCGATCCCAATCTCGATTCATGCGGCTCTGTTCGCCGTCGAAGCCACGTTGTGGGTCATCAAATGGTGGTGGATTTTGATGGGACCAGTGATCTTGCTGTGGTTCTGCGCCGGCATTTGGGTGGGCTGGGGCAAGGAGGCAAGGTTCGCGGCGCGCGCGAGCATCGCCACCGGCCGGCTGGGATTGGCCGCATCGCTTTGCACCTTCCTGATGCTGACGATGACGGTTTGGGCAATGCTCAGCGCTGTGTTGGAAGACGCAGTCGAAGGCGTTGCCTATGCACCGTGCATCTTCACCGTCGACGCTCGGACGGTGGAAGGGCCCCCGCCAGGTCCACCCCCGGAGGCCAACAACCGATGCCTGCGTTCCTCCGCTGCGGTCCAGCCGCTGGCCGGCGGCATGCCACTGCGCGCCGTCCATGGCAAGGACTTTCTCGCCGACCGCTACCGGATGAGCACAGCGACGTTTTCCGCGATCGCGGTGGTGCTTGGGATGCTGCTCGTCTGGATCATTGGCATGCTGGTGCCCAGCGTGCTGGCCGAAACCCGGCTGCTGGCGGCGCGCTCGCGGCGTCCGCCAGTGGCCGGGCCGGGCGACGGACCCGACGGCGCGGCAGCGGCCAACCTCTGGGACGCGGTTCGCACCCGGCGCCTCGGGCGCTGGCTCAGGCGCGGGTTTTTTTGGCTGGATGCGGCGGTGTTTGGCGTGGTCGGGGCCGCTGTGGCGCTGGCGCTGGTGGTAGCGCTGCTGTTCGCGGCGCCATCGCTGCCGTGGGTGCAACGGATTGTTTCGATCTTCGAGAATGACACGACATCGGCTTCGGAACTTTGGCTGCACGTTTTCGTCTTCAGCGCCACCAGCGTTCTGGCTGGCCTGACGCTGCTCGGTGGCCTGCTCTCGCGTTATGCGCCGTGGTTGCGCGGGCCGCTGGACGTTGGCCTCGACGTGGACAACCACTTTCGCGAATTTCCGCGCAAGGCGATTCCGAGGGCCAGGATCTTTTCGCGCTATGCCGCGCTGCTGGCGCACGTTCATGCGCGACGCTATGACCGGATCGTGATCGTTGCGCACAGCCAGGGCACGGTCATCAGCGCCGAGCTGTTGCGCTTTCTGGCAAGCAAAGGCAACCGTCCGCCGGGAGCCGGCGACGTTCCCAGGATCGATGCGGATCCAACGCCGTTGGCGCCGATCCGGTTGCTGACCCTGGGCTGCCCATTGCGCCAGTTGTATGCGGCGCGTTTTCCGATCCTGTACCGCTGGGTGCTACACGTGGACGACGGCGTTTGCGGGCCGCGCGCCAGCGACATCGGCGTTGCGCGCTGGGTCAACGCCTACTGCAGTGGCGACTACGTGGGGCGCTGGCTCTGGAGCAACGCCGACGCCGACCCCGACCGGACCCATCCGATGACCGATGGCATCGACCGCATCGCCAGCATCAAGTACGCGGCGCTCGGTCGACTCGACGCCTACCGCGGCTTTCAACCCATGCCGCCGGATTGGGCAAGCCTTGCGGGCGCACGCGAGTTCGAGCTTTGCCTCGGTCATGGCGCGCACACCCACTATTTCGACAGCGGCCAGAGGGGTGTCGCAAGCCTGATCGACCATCTAATCGGCGCGAAGGAGCCCCGGGCCAATCAGCCGCCGTAAATCCAGCGCCGCGACCATGGCGCGGCGCTCGCGGCACGGCCAGCGGGACGGCACAGCACCTGGAACAGCGAAATCTCGTCGCGCTCGAACGCCATCGGGCAGCCGGCCAGATAGATGCGCCAGATGCGCCAGGTCTTCTCGCCCACCATGCCCTGCAAGCGATCGCCGGCCGCTTCGAACGCATCGCTCCAGAGC